>NZ_JBWJVK010000001.1:0-163272 GCF_056428945.1 Flavobacterium sp. GNP010
TTTTTTTTTTTTTTTTTTTTTTTTTTTTTTTTTTTTTTTTTTTTTTTTTATTTTCTATAAATAAACCTTTAGTAAACTAAGATCTGATTACTCTTTTCTTTCCTCACGTGGAGGTCTTGGCAAAAGTGCTTTTCTAGATACTTTCTCTTTACGAGTTTTAGGATCCATTCCTAGGTATTTAATTTGGAAAGTATCTCCCATATTAACTACATCAGCAACATTTTCTGTACGTTCCCATGCTAGTTCCGATACGTGAAGTAAAACTTCATTTCCTGGCGCATCTAGGTATTCAACTACTGCACCAAAATCTAGCATTTTGATAACTTTCACATCATATGACTCATTCATTTGAGGCTTGAAAGTGATCGATTTAATTTTAGCCAATACTGCTTCAATTCCAGCAGGATCTGTTCCTAAAATTTCGATTACTCCTTCTTCTGTAATTGGATCTTCATTGATAACAATCGTTGTTCCAGTAGCTTTTTGTAATTCTTGAATTACTTTTCCACCAGGTCCGATTAAGGCACCAATGAATGCATTTGGAATTCTTCTTGTTATGATTTTTGGAGCGTATGCTTTAACATCTTCTTTTGGAGCAGCAAGAGTTTCGATTAATTTTCCAAGGATATGCAAACGTCCATCACGAGCTTGCGCTAATGCTGCCTCCATAATCTCATACTTCAATCCGTCAATCTTGATATCCATTTGGCAAGCTGTAATTCCTACTGAAGTTCCAGTTACTTTAAAGTCCATGTCTCCTAAATGATCTTCATCACCAAGAATATCAGACAATACAGCAAAACGTTCACCATCAGTAATTAATCCCATTGCAATTCCAGAAACGGGACGAATCATTTGAATACCAGCATCCATTAAGGATAATGTTCCAGCACAAACGGTTGCCATAGAAGATGAACCATTCGATTCTAATACTTCAGATACCACACGAATTGTATAAGGACAATCAGCAGGAATCATGTTCTTTAATGCTCTTTGCGCTAAGTTTCCGTGACCTACTTCTCTTCTTGAAGTACCTCTTAAAGGACGTGCTTCACCGGTTGAGAAAGGAGGGAAGTTATAATGTAAGTAGAATTTTTCTTCACCTTGTTCTGATGGAGAGTCAATTTGGTTTGCTTCTCTAGAAGTTCCTAAAGTTGCCGTTGCCAATGCTTGAGTTTCTCCACGTGTAAACAATGCTGATCCGTGTACAGATGGTAAATAATCTACTTCACACCAGATTGGTCTGATTTCTGTAGTTTTTCTTCCGTCTAAACGTGTTCCTAAATCTAAGGTTACGTTACGAACTGCTTCTTTGTTTGTTTTCTTGAAGTATTTAGAAACTAAATCTCCGTTTTCTGCCAATTCTTCTTCAGTAAATAAAGCTTTCACCTCTTCTTTTACCTCTTCAAATGCTGCTGTACGTTCTTGTTTTGCTGAACCTTTGCTAGCAATAGCATAAATTTTATCGTAAGATGCCGCTTTTACTTTTGCATAAATAGCTTCGTCTTCTCTTTCTCCTTCGTAAGTACGAACTTCTTTTTTGCCAAAAGCAGCTTGCAAACGCAATTGAGCTGAGATTTGGTTTTTAATGTGTTCGTGTGCAAATTTAATGGCTTCAAGCATTTCTGCTTCTGAGATCTCTTTCATCTCTCCTTCTACCATCGCAATTGAATCCATAGAAGCTCCAATCATCATATCTATATCAGATAATGCTAATTGTGCACGACTTGGATTGATGATGAATTTACCATCAATTCTTCCAACTCTAGCTTCAGAAATTAAAGTTTCAAAAGGAATGTCAGATAAAGCTAATGCTGCTGATGCTGCTAAACCTGCTAATGCGTCTGGCATTACATCTTCATCATAAGACATTAATTGAATCATCACTTGAACTTCAGCATGGTAATCTGATGGGAAAAGTGGACGCAATACACGGTCTACTAAACGCATGGTTAGTACTTCGTTATCACTTGGACGCGCTTCTCTTTTGAAAAAACCACCAGGAAAACGTCCTGCCGCTGCAAATTTTTCACGATAATCTACCGTAAGCGGCAAAAAGTCGATACCTGGACTTGCTTTTCTTGAGGATACTACTGTTCCTAAAATAACAGTTTTCCCTATTCTTACTACTACAGATCCATCTGCTTGTTTGGCTAGACGACCCGTCTCGATTGTGATGTTTCTGCCATCACCTAAATCGATACTTTCTACAAATAATTGTGGAATCATAAATTTAATTTATTAGTTAAACATGGGTTCTAGTTGTGTTGTAGTTGTTGTTTTGCGTAGTTAATGCCTAAAACCCAATGAAAAACCAAACTTTTTTTATTCATCATCACAAAATCATGATGACTTTTCGGTGTAGTCTTGATTCTAATCCCTTTTGTGTCAGGACTGCAATAAAATCATTTGACTGTAAATTATAAAATAAAAAAAGAGGCACTTTCGCACCTCTTTTCTATTGATTATTTTCTGATATTCAATACTTTGATAATTTCACGGTATCTGTTGATTTCTGTTTTCTTCAAATAATCCAACAAAGATCTTCTTTTACCTACTAGCAATACTAATGAGCGCTCTGTGTTATAATCATGACGATTTTTTTTCAAGTGCTCAGTCAAATGGCTAATTCTGTAAGTGAACAAAGCAATTTGAGCTTCGGATTTTCCAGTGTTTGTTTTTTCTCCGTGTTTAGCGAAGATTTCTTCTTTAATCTCTTTAGTTAAATACATTCCAATATTTGTTTAATGATTTTTATGTATGTCTTACATCTATTATAAGACGAGTGCAAAAGTACTATTTATTTTTTAAAACTAAAATTAAACTTTTAAAAGTTTTTAAAAACTTTATATTCAGGTGTTTAATACTAAGGCACTTTAACCGTTATGGGCAATGCATAGAAAAATCGAATAGGAATTCCTCTTATTTTACCGGGAATCCAATTTTTGGCCCCCTTTATAATTCGTAGCGCTTCTGCACCGGTTCCAAATCCTATATCACGAATTATCTTAGTTTCTACTAATTTTCCTTCTAGATCTACAATAAACGTTAAATATATTTTGCCACTTAGACCTTGTATATTTGGTGTTTTAAAGTTTCTACCTACGTATTTATAAAAATCATTAATACCCGTTTTAGGAGTTGGTTTTTGTCTAACTTCAGTGTAAGTATATTGAATATTATTATCATCAGTACTGGTGCCTGTTATCAATTTACCATTTTCGTACTCCTCTTGAAATGTAATTTTTGGATGGGATGAATTTCCGGTCCAAACGCCATGTTTATATCCATTCTTGATTTCACCTTTTTCATAAACGGAATTCTTGTGTTCAATGCCTTCACTGTCATTTTCAATTAATGCATCGTACATTCCATTGCCATCTATAATTTGATGTAAGTTATTGGAATCCCAATATTGCACTAGTTTTTCAACACTTTCGTTTTTGATTTTATCAAAAGTAATGTCCTTCTCAAATTGTAAAACTCCATTGTCGTACCATTGAAATTGTTTTCCTTCTAAATGGGAATCATTATAATTCGAAATCTGTTTTTTGGTACCATTCTCGTAAAATGTCACTGCAGTACCATCCAATCGTATTCTGTCTCTATCTTTTGTGGTCCCTGTTAATGCTACTTGACCAGATTTGTAATACTCTGAAAATTGGTACTCTTTTTTTTCTACATAGTATTCCTTCACGGTTCTTATGAATTTGTAATTAACTTCTTCGCTAATATTGCCTAAGGAATCAATGTAGAATGCTGCGTCTTTATTTTCTTGGCCAAATGAAGGTGTTAAAATAAATAAAAGGAGCAAATTAATAAAGTGATATTTCATAGTTGGATGCTTGTACTAATTTTGTCAGTCAGTTTAATACAATTTTGATATTTCTGCACAAACAAACTCTAAAAATCGTTCGTCTTCAGCAGTAAAAGGATCTAAGACGTGGCTGTCAATGTCTATTTGACCAATATTTTTACCGTCTACAAATAATGGGACAACAATTTCTGATTTCACGGTAAAACTACACGCGATATAGTTGTCTTGAGCTGCAACGTCGGGAACTACAAAGTTTTCATTAGAAACTGCTACTTGTCCGCAAATTCCTTTTCCAAAAGGGATAACGGTATGATCGGTTTCAGCACCCACATAAGGCCCTAAATGCAATGTTTTGGTATCGTGATTTGCAAAATAAAATCCAACCCAATTGTAATAGTCAATAGAGTTGCTTAATAGCTCACAAATAGAGAGTAGTTTTTCGTCTCTTGAAAGTGTTGTATTTAATGTGATTTCGGTTACTTTTGGTTGTAATTCTTGAAATGTCATATTTTTAAATTTTTATTTATGCAAAAGTATTTAAAGCCAGTTTCAAAAATTACATAAATTTGTTAAAAAATAGATCTTGAAAAAATATTTTATTCTCTACAAACCCTTTTTGCTTTTTCTGGCATCCTTTTTTTTAACGTATATAGTCCTGACTGTTTGCTATCAGCAGTATCTCAATAGTTTTGAAGAGAATAAAGTTGATGGTATTACCAGATTGGTTAGTGAGAATACAGAACAACTATTGCTACTCTTCGATGAAGGTTCCTCAATAGTAGAAAGTGATTCGCACCCTTACATTAAACTATTTTTCAATCAAAAATATGTTGCGAGAATCGTAGAAGGTTGTAATGCAACTAGCGTAATTATTTTATTCATCTCATTTGTAATTGCTTTTTCTGGAAAATTAAAAACGACACTGTTTTTTATTTTTGGCGGTAGCCTTCTTATTTATGTTTTGAATGTAATGAGAATAGCAGCTCTGAGTGCGCTTATTTTTTATTTTCCAAAACAAGAGCCATTTCTGCACGGAGTTCTGTTCCCTTTGTATATTTATGGTGTAGTTTTTATTTTGTGGTTAATTTGGGTTCGTAAATTTTCAAGATATGCTTCAAAAGATACTAAATAACAAACTGAGGTTCGTGAAATTTCTTTTTTTGGTTGTATTATTAGTGCTTGTTCGCGCTTTTGAAAATCAGTTGTTCTATGATCCTTTTCTTGATTTTTTCAAAAAAGATTTTACGATGTTAAGGTTACCATATTTTGATTCAACACAATTATTTTCAGGTCTATTGTTTCGTTATACATTGAATACAACTGTTTCATTAGGAATTATTTATGTCCTTTTCAAAGATGTAACGATGGTCAAATTTGCCTTCATACTGTATTATTTTTTCTTCTTGATTTTAATAGTTACTCTTTTTTGTGTTATCAATCTAGATAGAGAAAGCAATAATTTGCTTTTATTTTATGTTCGTAGATTCTTGATTCAGCCTATTTTTGTTTTATTATTTATTCCCGGATTTTATTATCAAAAACAAAAAAATTGACTCCTTTTTTCTTTAGAATAAGCCAATTTAAATTGTTTTGGATGATACTTTTTTTTAAAATCTTAAATAGTAAAGTATTCATTCCATGCAATTTTAAGGTTGTGAATTTTCATAAAAATTATTTTTTTTAAGGTATTAATTGCTAATTTTGCAACGTGAAACAAACCAAACAGATCTGTATTTTTCTCGCTTTTTTCATATTGTTTTCCAATATGGGATTCGCATTTAATATTCGTTATTGCGGTAACGATATTACTTCGGTTACCCTGAAAACGCCTGCTCACGATCAGAATTTAGAAAAAGATTGTTGTGGAGTTGTTGAAAAAAAATCACATTGTTGCAAAGATAAAGAGGTTAAATTTCAAAAGAAAACAGATGATTTAATTCAAAAAATAGTCTCTTTTCATTTGGATTTTATATTTCTAACGAATGAATGGAATCCTTCAATGTTTTCATTTGTTTCAAATTTTAAAAAAGAACCATTTACTTCGTATTACTGCGATGCAAATGCGCCTCCTTTTTTTAAGTTATACCACCAATATATTTTCTACGCGTAGTTTCAATGTTTCTACAAAAGTTAAATCACGTTTTTTGTGATTCTATATTTTTTAAAACATTAAAAATCAATAATGAAAAAACAAATTTCAATACTTTTATTGTTCTTATTTTGTAGTTTTAATTCGTTTTCGCAAGATACTTTGCAAGAGATTAAAGTGCAGAATGACCGTAAAAGTTTAAAAAAATCATATAGCCTTACGGCAAATACGACTACTCTCACAAGCAAAGAATTGCTCAAAGCTGCTTGTTGTAATCTGGCAGAAAGTTTCGAAACCAATCCTTCAATTGATGTCAATTTTTCGGACGCATTGACGGGAACGAAACAAATAAAAATGCTAGGATTAACGAGTCCTTATCTAATGATTACGGAGGAGAATATTCCTTCGGTACGTGGTGCTTCTCAAGCCTACGGATTGTCCTTTACCCCGGGAACTTGGGTAGAAAGCATTCAAATTACCAAAGGTGCTGGAAGTGTTGTTAATGGGTACGAAAGTATTTCGGGACAAATTAATACTGAATTAATAAAGCCAATCAGTGATATTCCATTTTTTTTGAATTTCTACGGTGCGACAGATTCTCGTTTTGAATTAAATACTCATTTCAACAAAAAGATTTCTGAGAAGTGGAGTAGTAGTTTGTTCCTGCATGGAAACACAAGAGTTTCAAAAAATGATATGAACGACGATGGTTTTCTTGATAATCCGTTGGCCAAACAAATTAATGTTCTAAACCGTTGGCAATACACCAATGCCGAAAAAGGATGGGTAAGTTTCATCAATTTCCGGTATATGAATGATCAAAAACAAACGGGAGAATTAAATTTTGATCCAGATAAAGATAAGGGAACAACTAATTATTGGGGCTCCGAAATCAATACTGAACGTATGGATGTTTCCACTAAAGTAGGATATGTTTTTCCGGATATGCCCTATCAGAGTATTGGTTTTCAGAATGCTTTCAATAGTCATGATCAAAAGTCGTATTTTGGTTTAAACCAATATAATATTAAACAAAAAAGTTATTACTCGAACCTAATTTTTAATTCGATTATCAATAATACGAAGAATAAATTCTCAACGGGTTTGAACTTTACGTATGATAAATACGGGGAATTTGTCAATGTGAATGATTACAGCAGAATTGATAACTCGGTGGGTGCTTTTTTTGAATATACATATGATAATACGGATAATTTTAGCGTAGTTCTTGGCGGTAGAATAGACAATCATAATCGTTTGGGGATTTTTGCTACGCCAAGATTACATGTGCGATACAATCCTTGGGAGAAAGGAGTTTTGCGATTTTCAGCAGGAAGAGGGAAACGAAGCGCTAATGTTTTTGCCGAAAATCAACAGCTTTTAGCAAGTTCAAGAACCTTTGATTTTTTAGATACCAAAGGTAAAATATACGGTTTAAATCCTGAAATTGCATGGAATTACGGGTTGAGTTTTATGCAGGGTTTTTTACTTTTTGGCAAAAGTGCTGATGTTGGTTTTGATTTCTACAGAACCGATTTTCAAAATCAAGCGGTTGTTGATGTGCTACAAAGTCCGCAACAGGTTTTGTTTTATAACTTAAAAGGAAAGTCGTATGCGAATAGTTTGCAAGTAGAATTTAATTATGAGTTGAAAAAGCGTTTTAATTTGCGAACAGCCTATAAATTCTATGACATTCAAACTGATTATTTGTCAGGAACCTATCAAAGGCCGTTGCAGGCAAAACATCGTTTCTTTGGGAATTTAGGATATGAAACTCCTGTTTTAGATAAGGGAAAACAATGGAAGTTTGATTACACGTTGAATTGGCTAGGAAAACAGCAATTGCCTACTACTATAACCAATCCAGATGTAGACAGGTTGCCTGAATTTTCGCCGTCATTTTCTGTGATGAATATACAGGTGACTAGAACTTTTTCTTCTACTTTTGAAATGTATATTGGTGGAGAAAATATTGGAAATTACAAACAGGAAAATGTTATACTGGGTAATGAAAACCCATTTGGACCTACTTTTGATGCGTCAATAGTTTATGGTCCAGTTTTTGGACAAATGTATTACACGGGTTTGCGATTTAAAATTAAATAATCTTAAAAAAAATAAAGGATGAAAAATATTATAGTTGGAGTTTTATTGGTATTTGCCGTATTTACAAGCAGTGCACAAGAAGTAAAAAATAAGAATGCAAAGATTGAATTTCATGTGAGTGGAAACTGTGAAATGTGTAAAAAAAGGATCGAAAAAGCGGCATTGAGTGTTTCGGGAGTAAAGTCCTCAGATTGGCATATGGACTGCGGTACGCTTTATTTAATTGTAAACGAGCAGAAAACAGATGTAACAACAATTCAAAAAGCGATTGCAGCTGTAGGCCACGACACTAGAGAATTTAAAGCCTCGAAGGAGGTTTATGATGGTTTGCATTCCTGCTGTCAATATGATCGGAAATAATGTGGTAAACCAAAGTGAAAGCTTTGGTTTTTTTATGGGTGTTTTGTAGTGACTTTTTTAGCGTCGCTACCCTTAGATGAAAGTGAAAGGAACTTATATAGTTTGGAGTGCTATTAATTTTTTGTGAGCAGTAATTTTAGACTTTAAAAAATGTAGCGTTATTATAGTTCATTTAAATAGTTAATAAAACTTTAAAATAGTTTCATAAATTGTGGTTAAGATATATTATCCGTACTTTCACGAACGAATAATTGTAGCATAAAACCCCCTAGAATGAGCGATTTTGATTGGAAGAATTTGATTGACCCACTTTTTTATATTCATTTTGATATTAATGGAATTAAATTGGGAATTTATATAGTTTTATTTATTGTCTTTGCCGAAACTGGTCTTTTTGCAGGTTTCTTTTTGCCAGGTGATAGTTTGTTGTTTTTGGCAGGAATCTACAATAGAGATTTAATTGAAAATATTTTATTCATCGAAAATGATTTTATTAATGTCGCTCTTTTAGCAACATTTGTAGCATTATCAGGTATTTTAGGTAATGTTGTTGGTTATTGGTTTGGTTCAAAAAGTGGCTATTATTTGTACAACAAGCAAGATAGTTTTTGGTTCAAAAGAAAATATTTGGTTCAGTCCAAAGATTTTTTCGAAAAATATGGTGGTAAAGCCATTATTTTCGCTCGTTTTCTTCCAATATTTCGAACTTTTGCGCCTATAGTTGCTGGAATCGTTTCTATGGATAAACAGAAGTTTATGTTTTACAATATCTTAAGTTCCTTTATTTGGTCATTTACACTGATTTTCGCAGGGCATTATTTATATGGCTTTTTACTAGAAAATTATCAAATCGATTTAAAAGAACACATCGAACTTATTGTTATTGCACTTGTCGCCATAACAGTTTTACCAGTAATTTACAAGTTTAGTAAAAGATCTAAGGTTCAAGAATAGAGTAAATTCAAAGCGTAAAAAAACCGTCTCAATATTATTGAGACGGTTTTTTTAGGACTAAAAGAAAATGGAATTACATCATTCCTGGCATACCACCACCCATTGGGTGTCCACCGCCATTATCTTCTTTAATATCAATCAAAGCACATTCAGTAGTCAATATCATTCCAGCAACCGAAGCTGCGTTTTCTAATGCTACACGAGTAACTTTTTTAGGATCAATGATACCCGCTGCAAGCATATCAACATACTCGTCTGTTTTGGCATTGTATCCAAAATCACCTGAACCTTCAGCAACTTTAGCAACAACTACAGAACCTTCAAGACCTGCATTTTCAACAATAGTTCTCAATGGAGACTCTACCGCACGAGATACAATTTGAATTCCTGTTGCTTCATCAGCATTGTCAGCTTTAATACTGCTTAAAACATTTTTAGCTCTTAGTAAAGCAACACCACCTCCTGCAACAATTCCTTCTTCAACTGCAGCACGAGTAGCGTGAAGTGCATCATCAACTCTGTCTTTTTTCTCTTTCATTTCTACTTCAGAAGCAGCACCAACATAAAGTACAGCAACACCACCGGCTAATTTAGCCAAACGCTCCTGCAATTTTTCTTTGTCATAATCAGAAGTAGTCGCTTCCATTTGACCTTTAATTTGGTTCACACGATTTTTAATCATTTCCGCTTCACCAGCACCACTCACAATAGTAGTATTGTCTTTATCAATAGTTACTTTTTTAGAAGTACCTAACATTTCGATCGTGGTATTCTCTAAAGTGTACCCTCTCTCTTCTGAAATTACAGTTCCTCCAGTCAAGATAGCGATATCTTCTAACATAGCTTTTCTTCTGTCTCCAAAACCAGGTGCTTTTACAGCAGCAATTTTCAAGGCTCCACGCAATTTGTTTACCACCAATGTAGATAATGCTTCACCATCAACATCTTCAGCAATAATTAATAATGGTTTTCCAGATTGAGCTATTGGTTCAAGAACTGGTAATAACTCTTTTAAGGAAGAAACTTTTTTGTCATATAAAAGGATGTAAGGATTCTCCAATTCTACCTCCATTTTTTCTGAATTAGTCACAAAATAAGGAGAAAGATATCCTCTATCAAACTGCATTCCTTCTACAACATCAACATAAGTATCTGTTCCTTTTGCTTCTTCAACTGTAATTACACCTTCTTTTCCAACTTTTGCGAAAGCAGTAGCAATTAACTCACCAATTACTTCGTCATTGTTAGCAGAAATTGAAGCAATTTGTTTGATTTTTTCAGAATCACTTCCTACTACTTTTGCTTGTTTTGCTAAGTCAGCTACAATAGCTTCAACTGCTTTATCAATACCGCGTTTCAAATCCATTGGATTTGCCCCAGCAGCAACGTTTTTCAAACCTTCTTTTACGATAGCTTGCGCCAAAACAGTTGCAGTTGTAGTTCCGTCTCCTGCTAAGTCATTAGTTTTAGAAGCTACTTCTTTTACCATTTGAGCGCCCATGTTTTCCAATGGATCTTTCAATTCTATTTCTTTTGCAACTGTTACACCATCTTTAGTAACGTTTGGTCCACCAAAAGCTTTTCCAATAATTACATTACGACCTTTTGGTCCAAGAGTTACTTTTACTGCATTTGCTAATGCATCAACACCACGTTTTAATCCGTCACGTGCTTCAATATCAAATTTTATATCTTTTGCCATTATTTTTAGCTTTAGGCAGAAGGCTTTGGGCAATATGCTTGGCCAACCTGCAGTTATTTTTTTTATTTTTTTTGTTTAAAGCTTATCGCTTAATGCCTTTTTTAAATTGTAGATTTTACTTTTTATAATATTAACCTCTTTTTCAAGATGTTCAAATAATTCGATGTCAATATATTTTAGATCTTTTGAAAGAATCAATAAATATTCTGTTTCACAAGCCGAGCCTAAGGCAATATTAAGAAATTGATTAAACTCTTTGTCACTGTTTCTGCCACATCCTTCACTAATGTTTGTTGGTATTGATGAAGATGCTCTACGAATTTGACTAGTTAAACCATATAATTCTTCTTTAGAAAAAACAGAAGTGATTTTATAGATTTCCAATGTAAAAGCGTGACTTTGTTGCCAAACCTCATATTTTTTGAAGTCTCTCATTTGCTTAAAGCGTATTGCCTATAGCTTAAAGCTATATTATTGCTAAAATATCGTCTTCACGCATGATCAAATAATCTTTTCCTTCCAGTTTTAATTCAGTACCAGCATATTTTCCGTAAAGAACAGAATCGCCAATTTTCACAGTCATTGTGTGTTCTTTTGTTCCGTTTCCAACAGCAACGACAGTTCCTTTTTGTGGTTTTTCTTTTGCTGTATCTGGAATAAAAATCCCTGAAGCAGTTTTTGTCTCTGCAGCAACAGGTTCGATTAGAACTCTGTCTGAAAGTGGTTTAATGTTTAAAGCCATGATTTTATATTTTTTTTAGTATTTATTTTTATTACAACAATATTTATTTCAGAAATTATGCCATCCTAATCAAACTGACATAATTTCTTATAAAAAATGCCAGCTTTGACAGGCTGGCATTTTAGAATATATTGTAATAATTTATTTTGTTGGATTTGCGGCTGCAGGTGTGTTTGTAGCAGGAGTAGCAGGCGTGTTTGTAGCTGGTGCTGCACTTCCTGTGTTTTCAATGATTTTAGAATCAGTATCACTTAATGTTCCTGTAAAGCTAAAGCTAGAAAGTAAAATAAGTGCTATTAATATAGTAGCTAATGTCCAAGTACTTTTATCTAAAAAGTCTGTTGTTTTTTGTACCCCACCTAACATTTGAGATCCACCTATAGTAGAGGATAATCCACCACCTTTAGGATTTTGAACCATGATAACCACGATTAATAGAAAACAAACTATAGTTATTAAAACTAAAAAAATTGAAAATGTGCTCATTGTTTAATTGTTATTATTATTTTGTAAAATCTTAATATCCGATATGCGGTCTGCAAAGAAACTACTTTTTTCTGGATATTTCAAAATTAATATTTCATATGCTTGAATCGCTTTTTGATATTTTTTTTGTTCTAAATACACTCTTGCTAAAGTCTCTGTCATCAAGAACGAAGTGTCTGTCGCATGTGATTCAAAAGTAATAGTGGAGGCAACGCCATGCTTAATTGGTGAGATCTTTGGACTTGCTTGAATGAATTTATCGATCAGTTTTAATTTCTTTCTTTTATCTTCATCATGTAAAGGGTATTCTGAAGGAGTTTGGATCTCTTTTTCTCTTTGAATAGGTTGTTTTCTCGAGAGTTGAAGCCATTCCTGAAAAGAATGTTGTTCACTTTTAGAGAAGTCTAACGGCTGACCAATGGACAATTTCTCTTCCGTGGATTTAGTTTGCTCATCGACTTGTATTGGAGTAGCCTCTTTTATCGAGGTAAGTATTGAACGTTCTATTGCGTTGATTTTTGTTTCCTGTTTAACTTCAGTAGCAATAATCTCGCTATCGACTACTTGTATATCGAGTATTTCTAATGCTTTTTTATCATATAGTCCCTTTTGAATAGAAGTAAACGTATCAGAAGTAATGAATTCAAATAGAACACTTCTATCGGTACTATATGCAGCAGTAGTTTTTAATGCTTCGTTGTATTTGTAGCTGTTTTGGTTGTAAAGCCCTTTTAATTGTATGGCTCTGGCACTTTGAAAATAAGGAAACTCATCGAGTACTTTTTCCAAAGCCTCCGTTTGCTTTTCTTGAGTAGCATCAGGTTTATTAATCAAATAGGTATAATCAGTTACATTCATAAAAGCTAGTAGCATTTTTAGTTATTCGTTAATTTGTTATTTTATTAAACGAATCAATATTTTATTTACCATTTTGCAAGCGACTCATTAAAGATATCTTGCGTTATTCTTTCAAAAATATCTTTCAAAGCACTATTCAAAGTAGCGCCCGTCAATTGTTGTTCTGCAGGATAATCGTAGAAAAAGGTAAATGGTTTTTCAAAGTCATCTGTTTCTTTTTTCTTATTTGTAAAACGAACATTAACCCGAATAGTCAAACGATTTTGAGCTGCTTGTTGATCAGCAGTTGCTGTCATTGGACTTATTCTATAATCCACAATCTCACCTTCATATGTTAAATCTGCACCATTTTTGACTAAGTTTAAATTAGTTTGGTTTTGAATTAAATCTTGGAGTTCTAATGTAAATGTTCTGTCGATTCCGGGTTCAATTAGCTCAGCATTATTCTGAAAAAAACCAACTTGAAATGTGTCAGCGTCAATTTTGCCTGTCCCTGTAAAATTGTATACAGAACAACTGTTTATACCAAATATAATTATGGAAAAAAGAATAAATTTTATAAGCTTCATTTTCTGTTTTAATTTACTTCTCCAACGTGCTACTACTTTTGTCAAAGATATTCATTTTGTGTTTAAGCCTCTTGCTATTTTTTTGAAAAGGCTACAAATCGAATTGTTTGATTTTGCGATACAAGGTTCGTTCAGAAATACCCAATTCATCTGCGGCAGCTTTTCGTTTACCTTTGTTTTTTTCTAATGATTTTTTAATCATTTCGATTTCTTTTTGTTCTAAACGTAACGTTTCTTCTTCCTCGATGGTTTCTGCAAAAAGATAATTATCCTCATGTTCTTGATAACGCTCTTTATTATTCTGTTTTGTTGAGATTAACGATGAACCAGGTTCTTCCTCAAAATCGATCTCGCTATCGTTTTCTTTGGAACCATATATTTTTTTTATCAAATTTTGATTGGTCTCTTGCACTTTCGAGCTTCCGTTTTGAATTAATTCCAGCGTTAATTTTTTTAGATCATTCAAATCACTTTTCATGTCAAAAAGCACTTTGTATAGAATTTCTCTTTCTGTTGAGAAATCATTTTTACTTTTCTTGTCTTTAATGACTGACGGAAGGTTGCTGCCTTGCTCTGGTAAGTAAGACTGAAGTGTGGTTGTAGTTATGTCACGATTCGTTTCTAAAACAGAGATTTGCTCGGCTACATTACGCAATTGTCTAATATTTCCGCTCCAACGGAATTTTTGCAGCAGCTCAATCGCATTTTCATCCAGTTTCAATGGAGGCATTTTATATTTATGCGCAAAATCAGCAACAAATTTCCTGAATAACAAATGAATATCTTCTTTGCGATCCCGCAAAGGAGGTAAAGTAATATCCACAGTACTCAAACGATAATATAAATCCTCACGGAATTTTCCTTTTTCTATGGCATCGAATAAATTAACATTGGTTGCCGCTACAATGCGAACGTCAGTTTTTTGAACCTGTGAAGAACCTACTTTTATAAATTCGCCATTTTCAAGAACACGTAATAAGCGCACTTGTGTGGTTAATGGTAATTCGCCCACTTCATCTAGAAAAATTGTTCCGCCGTCAGCCACTTCAAAATAACCTTCACGAGTGCCTGTTGCTCCAGTAAAAGCTCCTTTTTCATGTCCGAAGAGTTCACTGTCAATCGTGCCTTCTGGAATGGCTCCACAGTTTACAGCAATGTACTTCCCATGTTTTCTATGTGAAAGGGAATGAATAATTCTGGGAATATTCTCTTTTCCAACTCCGCTTTCTCCAGCTACCAATACAGTGATATCAGTAGGAGCGACCTGAATGGCTTTTTCTATCGCACGATTAAGCTTCGGGTCATTCCCGATAATCTCAAATCGTTGTTTTATGTTTTGAACTGATTCCATTTTGTTTTGTTTAAAGTTTTCTTTGTTTCAAGTTTCAAGTTATCGAGAGAACTTAAAACCTGAAACTTGAAACAAACTTTTTCTTAATTCATCTCACTCAACCCAACGGCTTCTCCTTTTAAAGTTCCGCTGGTGCAAGAAGTGATTCTCACATTTACAAAATCCCCAATTTTATAATTCTCCTTTGGAAAAACCACCGTAATACTTTGCGAATTTCTTCCTGAAAATTCCTCAGTTGATTTTTTTGAAACTTTTTCTACCAAAACTTCTACCGTTTGTCCAATGAATTCTTCACTACGAAACCAAGCATGTTTTTGTTGTAAATCGACAATTTCCTGCAATCTTCTTGCTTTGGTTTCTTCAGGCACGTCATCATCCATTTTTCTTCCTGCCAATGTTCCAGGACGTTCTGAGTATGAATACATATAACCAAAATTATATTTCACATATTCCATTAAACTCAACGTATCTTGATGGTCTTCCTCTGTTTCTGTAGGGAAACCGGTAATCATATCTTGCGAAATAGAGCAATTTGGAATAATAGTTCTAATTTTATAAATCAAAGTCATGTACTCCTCGCGCGAATGCAAACGGTTCATTTCTTTTAGAATTCTATTACTTCCAGATTGAACTGGCAAGTGAATGTGTTTGCAAATATTAGGATGTTTCGCAATTACGTGTAAAACACTTTCGTGCATGTCTTGTGGGTTTGAAGTCGAGAATCGGATGCGCATTTTGGGGAAACCAACCGCAACCATTTCGAGTAATTGATCAAAATCTACTGCCGTTGCTTTTTGCATTTCGGACGCATTTTCAAAATCCTTCTTCAATCCGCCACCATACCACAAATAACTATCTACGTTTTGTCCCAAAAGCGTAATTTCCTTAAAACCTTTGTCCCACAAATCCTGAATTTCGGACATGATACTTTGCGGTTCGCGGCTGCGTTCACGTCCGCGTGTAAAAGGCACCACGCAAAACGTACACATATTATCACAACCACGCGTGATTGAAACCAAAGCGGTAATGCCATTACTCATCAATCGAACGGGAGAAATGTCACCATAGGTTTCGTCTTTAGACAAAATCACGTTAATCGCATCGCGACCTTCTTCGACTTCTTGCAAAAGGTTTGGTAAATCTTTGTAGGCATCGGGCCCTACAACAAGGTCTACTATTTTTTCTTCTTCTAGGAATTTGTCTTTCAAACGTTCTGCCATGCAACCCAAAACACCCACTTTCATCTTGGGATTAATACGTTTTACAGCATTGTATTTTTCTAAACGTTTGCGTATCGTTTGCTCCGCTTTATCGCGAATGGAACACGTATTTACTAAGACCAAATCGGCTTCTTCTAAAATTTGAGTGGTATTATAACCACCATTTGATAAAATGGAGGCTACAATCTCGCTATCCGAAAAGTTCATTGCGCAGCCGTAACTCTCGATAAAGAGCTTTTTAGTATTTTCAGGTTTATTCTCTAGAACAAGGCTCTCACCTTGTTTACTTTCTTCAATGATCTTTTCCATTATGTATTTTCAAAGGACAAAGATAACGCAATTCAAATAAATATGACAAGATGTCAGATTAAGAATTAACACTATTTTAAGGCATTTTTTCTAGGGAGCTATTTACTTCGTCGGTACGATTCGCTAGTGTCCCACTTTTCGTTGCAATCTTTTTATTTGCCGAAAAGGTAAATAAAAAAGGATTTTCACTGCAAATGAAATTCACTGAACTCCAACTAGAATAAATGTATTGTGAAGTAATCGGGGCTAAAAAAACTTCCCTTGACCGAATCATTTCTTTATAAATCGAAGCGTAATAGTTTTATAATTGAATTCAAAATCTCAATATTTAAAAAAAATAGATACTTTTGTCCCAGAAAAATAGAGCAATGGCAAAGAATTTAGTTATAGTTGAGTCCCCTGCAAAGGCAAAAACAATCGAGAAATTTCTAGGAAGTGATTTTCAAGTGGAGTCTAGTTACGGGCACATTGCCGACTTGCCATCCAAAGAAATTGGTGTAGATGTGGAAAATGGTTTCAAACCTAAATATGAAGTTTCAGCCGATAAAAAAGCATTGGTTACCAAATTAAAAGGTTTAGCAAAAAAAGCGGAGATGGTTTGGTTAGCAAGTGATGAGGATCGCGAGGGAGAAGCTATTTCTTGGCATTTAGCGGAAGAATTAAATTTAAATCCAGCTAAAACTAAACGAATTGTTTTTCATGAAATAACTAAAACAGCAATTTTAAAAGCGATTGATAATCCACGTGAAATTGATTATAATTTAGTCAATGCGCAACAAGCGCGACGTGTTTTAGATCGATTGGTTGGTTATGAATTATCGCCTGTACTTTGGAGAAAAATCAAAGGCGGACTTTCAGCAGGACGGGTACAATCTGTTTCCGTTCGTTTAATTGTGGAGCGTGAAAGAGAGATTCAGAACTTTAAAGCTATCGCAACATATTCTGTGGTGGCAGAGTTTACTAACGAAGCTGGAAAGTCATTCAAAGCCAAACTGCCTAAAAATTTCAATACCAAAAAAGAAGCTGAAGATTTTTTAAATAAAAATGTAGGTTCTACATATAAGGTAGCCGACCTAGAAACGAAGCCGACAAAAAAATCACCAACGGGTCCATTTACAACTTCGACTTTACAACAAGAAGCGGCGAGAAAATTGTATTTGCCTGTTGGAATTACCATGCAACTCGCACAGCGTTTGTATGAAGCCGGTCTTATTACCTATATGAGAACGGATAGTGTAAATTTATCTAAAGATGCGATGGAGGCTGCTCAGGCTGAAATTATCAAATCGTACGGAAAAGAGTTCTCTAAACCGCGAACATTTGTCAATAAAAGTAAAGGCGCACAAGAAGCACACGAGGCGATTCGTCCCACGGATATGTCCCGTCATACAGTAGATATCGACAGAGACCAAGCGCGTTTGTATGATTTGATTTGGAAAAGAACGCTTGCGTCACAAATGAGTGATGCGCAATTAGAACGTACTAACGTAAAAATTCAAGCAAATAATCACGACGAGATTTTCACGGCATCTGGAGAAGTGTTGCTTTTTGAAGGTTTCTTGAAAGTATATTTGGAAGGTCATGATGACGATGAAGAAGAGCAAGAAGGAATGTTGCCTGCAATGAAAGTCAACGAAAAATTACAAAATAATTACATTACTGCAACAGAGAGATATTCTCGTGCTGCTGCAAGATATACTGAAGCTTCTTTGGTAAAAAAATTAGAAGAATTGGGCATCGGTCGTCCTTCTACTTATGCGCCAACAATTTCTACTATTATCAACAGAAATTATGTTGAGAAAGGAAATTTAGATGGACAAGAGCGCAACTACACACAATTGATTTTGCAATCCGGAAAAGTAGGGGAGAAGTTATTGAAAGAAAATACGGGTTCTGATAAAGGAAAATTAGTTCCTACCGATATTGGAACGATTGTTACGGATTTCTTGGTAAAGAATTTCGGAAATATTTTAGACTATAATTTTACAGCAAAAGTAGAACAGGATTTTGATGAAATTGCAGAGGGGAATCTAGTTTGGTCAAAAATGATGCAGGAATTCTACGATCAATTTCACCCAAATGTAAAGGATGTCGAAGCCAATGCAGAACGAGAAAGTGGGGAGAGAATCTTGGGGACAGATCCTAAAACTGGAAAACCGGTTTCGGTACGTTTAGGGAAATTTGGCCCAATGGCACAAATCGGAGCTGCTGATGATGAGGAAAAAAAGTTTGCTAGTTTAATGAATGATCAGAACATAGGAAACATTACTTTAGAAGAAACTTTGAATCTATTTTTATTACCCAAAAATCTTGGGAATTACAAAGACGAAGAAGTTGAGGTAAGTAATGGGCGTTATGGGCCTTATATTCGCCATGGAGCTGCATTCGTTTCTTTACCAAAAGGCGAAAATCCACTAGATGTAGATTTTGATAGAGCAAAAGAATTAATTGATGAAAAAGCACTCGCTGATGCGCCGATAGCTGTTTACAAAGGCGAAGGAGTTCAGAAAGGAACTGGTCGTTTTGGTCCTTTTATTAAATGGAATGGTACTTTTATTAATGTAAGTAAAAAATATAATTTTGATAATTTGTCTCAAAGCGATATCGAAGCATTGATAGAAGATAAATTGCAAAAGAATATTGATAAGGTCTTACATAATTGGGAAGAGGAAGGGATTTTGGTTGAAAAAGCCCGTTGGGGACGTTCGGTTATAACCAAAGGAAAAATTAAAATCGAGTTAAGCAAAGATGTTGATGCTACTAAATTAACTTTGGACGAAGTTCAGGAAATGATCGCTAAGAAAACGCCTGCTAAAAAAGTAGTTGCTAAAAAAACACCTGCAAAGAAATCTGCAGCGAAGAAAGCTCCAGTAAAAAAAGCAGTGGCCAAAAAGAAATAAGAGAATCATAAATTGTAACAGCTCGACCTCCTTTTTTTAGAGATCTGAAAATTGGTAAGCGAGAGGTAAAAAAGAAGTAAAAATGGAATTTGATTTTCTAAAACCCGTAGACGATGAAATCCTTCATTATATTGATGGATTGACCTCTCAGCAATTAGGGCGTAAAATAGTATTGCATACAGAAAAGCAATTTCCAGATTTAAACAAAATTACAATTGCTTTCATTGGTGTATTAGAAAATAGAGGAGACAATAAAGCTTTGTCAGATGTTGATTTGCTGTCTTTTAGAAAAGAATTGTATAGTTTGTTTCCCGGAAATTGGGACGCATCGATTGCTGATTTAGGAGATATCCTAGCAGGTAATTCTGCTGAAGACACCTATTTTGCTGTAAAGAAAGTTGTTGCAAGTCTCATTAAGAAAAAAATTATCCCGATTGTAATTGGTGGTTCTCAAGATTTAACGTACGCTATTTATAGAGCGTACGATGATTTAGAACAAATGGTAAATTTAGTTGCTATAGATAATAAGTTTGATTTTGGTAAAGAGGAAGAGGAAGTTTCAGCATCTTCCTACTTGACAAAAATAATTGTAGAGGAGCCTAATAATCTTTTCAATTATTGCAATATTGGGTATCAAACGTATTTTAACTCGCAGGAAGAAATAGATTTGATTGAGAAATTATTTTTTGATGCCTACAGGTTGGGTGAGGTTTCCAATACAATTTCTATTTCGGAGCCTGTTTTTAGAGACGCTGATCTGGTGAGTATCGATTTAAATTCGGTTAAATCTTCGGATTCTGGTAATTTTAATTCGTTTGCACCAAATGGTTTCAATGGTAAAGAAATTTGTTCGCTTTCGCGGTATGCAGGGATAAGCGATAAAGTATCTTCGTTTGGTGTATTTAATCATAACAACTCAGTACAGGAATCTGTTCTTATTGCTCAGATCATTTGGTATTTTATAGAAGGGTTTCATTATCGTTCTAATGAGTATCCTTTTGGTAGTAAGGAAAATTACTTGAAATATATTGTTCCACTAGAGGATGAAGAGCTAATTTTTTATAAAAGTGATAAAACAGACCGTTGGTGGATAGAAATTCCATTTATTTCGAATGGTAGTAATAAATTGAAAAGAAATACGTTATTACCATGTTCCTATGAAGAATATTTATTAGCATGTAACCAAGAGTTGCCTGAAAGATGGTGGAAAGCACAACGAAAAAATACTTTGTAGGTGTTTTTTAAAATACAATTCATAAAAATTGTTAAAATACAATAAGGTTTTATAAACTAAATTGTATAAAATATATAAAAAATTAATTTTTGTGTTTTTTAGCGATTATTTTGTCATTTTGTCGAACAAATATTTCTTTTGTATTTTAATTAACATTAATTTTGAATTCAAAATAATTTCATTCCAAAAAATATTGTTTTATTAATAAATAATAAATAGGTTTACACACTTAAAAATAATGAATAGATAACCAAATTTATATGAAGAAGTTCATTGCATATACATCACTTTTAGCCGTTTTAATTGGCTGTGGTAAATCAGGCGACAAGGGAGAGTTAGTTGGTATTAACGGCGGGAAATGGCATCCTGAAAAGCCTTATGGGATGGCGTTAGTTCCAGGTGGATCCTTTATTTTGGGTAAGTCAGACAGTGATTTAGCTAATGTAGAAGATGCTCCAACAAAAACGGTTACTGTTCGTTCTTTCTACATGGATGAAACAGAAATCACCAATAGTGAGTACCGAGAATTTGTAGAATGGGTTAAAGATTCTACAATTAGAGTACGTTTGGCAATATTAGCTGATGAGAGTGGACAAACAGCCACTGATCCGAAAGCAAAAGGCAAAAATGCTGGAAGTATCGCTGATTTTGCATTCAACGATTCTGATCCTGAAAAAATGACCGCGTATGACAAATACATGTATGACAATTATTACAGTGTAGGAACTGCCGATGATCAATATGCTGGTAGAAAACTAAACAAAAAAGTAAAACTTATAAAAGATACTAAAAAATATCCTGATGCTGCTTACGCGGAAGTGATGGATTCCATGTATTTGCCTATTGAGGCATCGTACAACGGTTTAAGAACTGTTGATGTTAATAAATTAAAATTCCGTTATTCTTGGATGGATATTCAAGCTGCAGCCAAATCTAAGTCATCAAACCGTAAAGATTTCATCAGAACTGAAGAGGTTAAAGTATATCCAGATACTACTGTTTGGATCAAGGATTACGCTTATTCTTACAATGAGCCTATGCACAACGATTATTTTTGGCACAAAGCGTATGGCGATTATCCAGTGGTAGGTGTAAAGTGGACACAAGCACAAGCTTTTTGTCAATGGAGAACTTTGAAAAAAAATTCATATATTAAATCAAAAAAGAAGGGACGTGACTTTGTAAATGTTTTCAGATTACCAACCGAAGCAGAATGGGAATATTCAGCAAGAGGTGGTTTAGAATCTGCAACATATCCTTGGGGTGGTCCGTATACTAAAAACGATAGAGGGTGCTTTTTGGCTAACTTTAAACCTAACAGAGGTGATTATGCAGCTGATGATGCGTTGTATACCGTAGAAGCAAAATCTTATGAGCCAAATGGTTATAACTTGTATAATATGGCAGGGAATGTTGCTGAATGGACTAACTCATCGTATGATCCAAACGCTTATGAATACGTTTCATCAATGAATCCAAATGTACAGGATTATAAAAATCAAAGAAAAGTAGTTCGTGGCGGATCATGGAAAGATGTTGCTTATTTTTTACAAGTAAGTACACGTGATCATGAATATGCTGATTCTGCTAGGAGTTACATTGGTTTTAGAACCGTACAAGATTACATGGGATTACAAACTACTGGTAACAATAAAAAGAAAAAATAATAAACCCCTTTAATAATAAACCTACATTAAAAAAAAACTAAGATTATGGCATTACTAGGAAAAAAAGCAATGAATTTTGCATACGGTATGGGAGCAGCAATTGTTATTGTTGGAGCTCTTTTTAAAATAACACACTTCGAATTGGGTCCGTTAACAGGAACAGTTATGCTTTCTGTAGGATTGTTAACTGAAGCTTTTATTTTCGCACTTTCTGCTTTTGAACCAGTTGATGATGAATTAGATTGGACTTTAGTATATCCTGAACTTGCTAACGGTAAATCTGAAGGCACCAAGAAAGCTAAAGTTGAAACTCCTGCTGACACACAAGGTTTATTATCTCAGAAATTAGACGCAATGCTTAAGGAGGCTAAAATTGACGGCGAATTAATGTCAAGTTTAGGAAACAGTATAAAAAATTTCGAAGGAGCTGCAAAAGCAATTTCACCTACAGTAGATTCGATTTCAGCTACTAAAAAATACAGCGAAGAATTGTCTATGGCAGCTGCACAGATGGAGTCTTTGAATAGTTTATACAAAGTACAATTAGAAAGTGCTTCAAGAAATGCTGAAGCAAATAAAGAAATTGCTGAGAATGCAGGAAAATTGAAAGAACAAATGCAATCAATGACTGCAAACATCGCTTCATTGAACAATGTATATGGTGGTATGCTTTCTGCAATGGGTAACAAAGGATAATCAAATAATTAGTTTCGAACTATAAAATAATTAACAAACTAATTAGTAGAAAATATGGCAGGAGGAAAACTAACCCCTAGACAGAAGATGATTAACCTGATGTATCTGGTTTTTATCGCTATGTTGGCAATGAATGTTTCAAAAGAGGTAATATCAGGTTTTGGATTAATGAATGAAAAATTTGAAAGTTCAAATGTAAATTCAAAACAAAGCAATGATCAAATGCTTGCAGCCTTAGATACTAAAGCAGCTGAAGCTAAAGGAGAATTTGCAATAGCTGCTCAAACAGCGCATAAAGTTAAAGTAATCACTGATAATTTCTTTAATTATATAGCATCTTTAAAAGAGCAAGCAAGTAAAGGCTTTGTTGTCAATCCAGAAACTGGTAAACTTCCATACGAAGACATGGATAAAGGTGACAATATAGATGATTGGTTTACTGGAGAAGGTTACGGTAAAAAAGGAAACGAAATTATAGCAGCTATTAATCAGTACAAGGCTGATATGAAAACTGCTTTAGGAACTGATAAAAAGTATGCTTCAATTATTAGTGAAGTTGAAAGTAAATTTGACGTTTCGGATGTGAAAAATTCTGAAGGTTTAAAAGACAAGTATTTGTCTTACCACTTCAAAGGATTTCCAGCAATTGCATCGGTAGCAAAATTATCTACTTGGCAAAATGATATCAACAAAGCAGAGTCTGATGTGTACAGTATCGCTTTAGGAAAGGCGGCTGTAGCTGCTGCTTCTTACAGCAATTACCAAGCTATTGTTGTGTTAGATAAAAATGCCTATTTTCAAGGTGAAGCTGTAAAAGGTAAAGTTGTTTTGGGGCGTTATGATGAAAATACGAAACCAACTTCATTTTCAGGACCAGGGAAAATTGTTAATGGTCAAGCTGTTATAGCTTTGACTGCTGGTGGTGTAGGAGAACAAACTATAGGCGGACAATTTACTTTTGTTGAAGATGGTAAAACAGTTCCATTAAAGTTTGAAGGCAAGTATGTGGTTGTTCCAAGACCGAACTCTGCTACTATATCTGCGGATAAAATGAATGTGGTGTATAGAGGCGTTGTGAATCCAATCTCTATATCATTTGCAGGAATTGCTGATAAAGATGTTAATGCATCCGCTCCAGGTTTGACAAAAGTTGGAAATGGAAAATTTAGTATGAGTCCTCAAAGTGGAAACGAAGTAGTAATTAATGTTTCTGGTAAAATGGCTGATGGAAAGGTTGCTTCCGATAAAAAAGTGTTTAGAATCAAAGGTATTCCAGGTCCTACAGGAACTATTAGAGGTGAAACAGGAGTTGTTAAAGGTCCTAAATCAAATCTTGAAATAGCAACTATTGGTGCCAAACTGGAGGATTTTGATTTTGAAGTTGGCTTAAATGTTATCGGATTTAATCTTAAAGTTACTGGACAAGCTACAGTAGTAGTTCAAGGAAACAGATTAAATGCACAATGTAAGGCTGCATTATCTAAAGCTGGAAGAGGTGATCAAGTTACCATTTCTGAAATAAAAACTAAATTGGTAGGTGCTGGTAGTTATTTATTACCGAGAACTGCTCCAGTTATTTTTGAAATACAATAAATAAAAGTACGTTAATATTTTACCTACTTCAATAACTTATTATGATACCATGATGAATGTAAGAAATTTTTTAATCGCAATTGTCACTATTACGGGTAGTTTTGCTTCGTTTGGACAGTCTAATTTGCTTAATGCAAAAACTCCAGACCAAATTGGACTTAAGACAGCAGCCCAACTCATTTCTGACAACGATAAACCGTTAGCATATGGTTATGTTCACGATAGAGATGTTTTAATGGGTAAGACAACATGGGAAATTATTGATTTAAGTGAGAAAATTAATTTTGCTTTGTATTTCCCTATTGATACTGCTAACATTGGTTCTGACAGAAGATCGTTGTACGATGTGCTTACTAGAGCAATGAAAAATGGTAAAATTACTGAAGTGTATACTGATAGTTATTTTAACACCAAAAAGTCTACTCAAGATATTCAGACTTCATTGACTCGTATTGACACTACGGATGCAGGTAGAGAGCAAATTAATGCTGGAAACAAGATTTCTGATGAGTATATTTTAAGACAAGATTTGTCTGCTCAAGACGTAACGCAATACAAAATTAAAGGATATTGGTATTTTGATAAGCGTCAAAGTGAATTGAAGTATCGTTTATTAGGTATTTGTCCGGTTACTCCTGATGTTTACACAATGAATAGCGAAGAAAAAGATTATATTGAGTTGTTCTGGGTGTTTTTTCCAGCTGCTCGTGAAGTATTGCATGAAGCTAAAGCATTCAATGATAAGAATTCGGCGATGCCAGTTTCATTTGATCAAATTCTAAATTCTAGGCGATTCAATGCTGTTATCTATAAAGAGGAGAATGTATACGGCGATAGAACTATTGAAGAATACATGAAAGATAATGCTCAAAATCAACTTTTAGAGTCAGAAAGAGTCAAAGAAAAAATTCGTAATTTCGAACAAGATATGTGGAATTATTAATTTTAATTTTATAAAATTATTAAAACTCTCACCGTATTGGTGAGAGTTTTTTTGTTTAAAGTGTTTTCTTTGTAGCTATTTTAAAAATTATTTTTAATGATAGATTATTTAATTGTTGGTTCTGGTTTAGCAGGAATTTCCTTTGCTGAAGTTGCATTGGGTAACGGTAAGTCTATTTTTGTAGTAGACGATGATTCTCAGACTTCCTCAAAAATTGCTGGAGGTTTGTATAATCCTGTTATTTTAAAGCGATTTAGTGAGGTTTGGCAAGCGCAAGAGCAATTGTTGTTGATGAATGATTTTTATACTTTGCTAGAAGAAAAACTAAAAACTAAATTTGATTTCAAAAGTCCAATTTTGAGAAAATTTTTTTCGATTGAAGAACAAAATAATTGGTTTGCTGCTTCTGATAAAAAGGCATTAGCTCCTTTTTTGTCTTTGGACTTAATTTCCAAGCAATATCCTGGAATTGATTCTCCTTACGGTTATGGTGAAGTTTTACAAACGGGCTATGTGGATACAGCCTTACTTCTGAAAGAATATAGAGCGTATTTGAAAAATAATAATTGGTTTTTAAATGAAACCTTTGATTATGATGAATTGCAAATTAATGCTGATGGTATTCAGTATAAAGATATTCATGCAAGACACATCGTTTTTGCGGAAGGTTTTGGTTTGCATGCCAATTTTTATTTTAATCAATTGCCTTTAGATGGTACAAAAGGAGAGCTTTTTATCATAAAAGCTGCTGGGTTGATCCTTGATGTAATTGTTAATACAAGTGTATTTATCTTACCATTAGGGAATAATTGTTTTAAGGTAGGCGCAACTTATAATTGGAAAGATAAAACAGATTTGCCTACTGAGGAAGGTAAAACCGAATTAATAGATAGAATAAAAGAAATCATCACGTGTGATTTTGAAATTGTTCAGCATTTTGCGGGTGTTCGGCCTACTGTTAAAGATAGAAGACCATTGGTTGGAACCCATCAAAAATATAATTCTGTACATATTTTGAATGGCTTAGGAACTAGAGGCGTTATGCTAGGACCTGCAATGGCCAAAGCATTATATGAGAATATTGAATATCAAGTTCCGTTAAATACTGAAATTGACATTAAAAGATTTTTGCCCAAAGAAAAACTATAGAGTTATTTTGTATTTGGGTCATAGGAAACAAACATGTTGATGTAAATATTTCTAGACCAACGCAAAACAAATGGAAACAAGAGCATAAGTATGATAATTATTGTAATAAAAGCTACTTTTAGGCTGTAGCCAAAGATTATAAATGAAATGATAAAGGCTGCTATTCCAACTGCCACATTTAAACCATAACTAACATACATAGCGCCATAAAAAAAGGAAGGTTCGATTTGATACTTTAAACCACAATGACTACAATTATCATGCATTTTCAATATTTTGTTGAGATGTAACGGATTTTTATCCAAATACATACTTTCATTCTGACATTTAGGACAAGTTCCTGTTAAAATGCTATATAATTTGGATCCTTTTTTTAACATTTGCAAAAAATTTAATTTTTCCTTTTTAATAACTACACAGTAAGTTACAAAATTACAATTTCAAAAGGAATAAAATAACAATACATGCTTAATATACACAATTTATCTGTTTCGTTTGGTGGTACTTATTTATTTGAGGAAGTTACCTTTCGTTTGGGTGCTGGAGACCGCGTAGGTCTTGTTGGAAAGAACGGAGCTGGGAAATCTACTATGCTTAAAATGTTAGCTAAAGATTTCGCTCCTGACTCAGGTGTTATATCTCAAGAGAAAGATCTTCGAATGGGATTCTTGCGCCAGGATATCGATTTTGAGCAGGGTAGAACTGTTCTTGAAGAAGCCTATGAAGCTTTTACAGAGATTAAAATTGTCGAGAAAAAGCTGGAAGAAATCAATCACTTGTTAGTTACAAGAACGGACTATGAAAGTGATGAATACAGTCAAATCATTGAAGACTTATCAGATTATACTCATCGTTTTGAATTACTAGGAGGTTATAATTATGTAGGTGATACAGAGAAAATTTTATTAGGTTTAGGTTTTAAAAGAGACGTATTCGACAATCAAACCGAAACTTTTTCTGGAGGATGGAGAATGCGTATTGAATTAGCCAAATTATTATTACAAGCCAATGATGTTTTGTTACTCGATGAGCCAACGAATCACTTGGATATTGAAAGTATTATTTGGTTAGAAAGTTTCTTGCGTAATTATCCTGGTGTGGTGGTTATTGTGTCGCACGATAAAATGTTTTTGGATAATGTGACCAATAGAACGATCGAAATTTCCCTTGGTAAAGCGTATGATTTTAATAAACCGTATTCTCAATATTTAGAATTACGTCATGAAATTCGGGAGAAACAATTGGCAACACAAAAAAATCAAGCCAAAAAAATTGAAGAAACAGAAAAGTTAATTGAAAAATTTCGTGCCAAAGCTTCTAAAGCGTCTATGGCGCAGTCTTTAATTAAAAAATTAGATAAAGTAGAACGTATTGAAGTAGATGAAGATGATAATTCGGTAATGAATATTACTTTTCCAGTTTCTAAGGAGCCAGGAAGAGTGGTTATTGAAGCCGAAAACGTAACTAAAAGCTACGGGGATAAGACGATTTTGAAGGATATCAACTTATTAGTAGAGCGTGGAAGTAAAATTGCTTTTGTGGGGCAAAACGGACAAGGGAAATCGACTTTCATCAAAGCTATTGTTGATGAATTTGAATACAAGGGAAATATCAAGTTAGGCCATAACGTTCAACTAGGATATTTTGCCCAGAATCAAGCTGAATATTTAGATGGCGAAATCACTTTGTTGCAAACCATGGAGGATGCAGCTGCAGATACGAACCGAATGAAAGTGCGCGATATGCTTGGTTCATTTCTATTTCGTGGGGATGATGTGGAGAAAAAGGTAAAAGTGCTTTCTGGAGGCGAAAGAAACCGTCTGGCATTGTGTAAGTTGTTGTTGCAGCCCATTAACGTTTTATTGATGGATGAGCCTACCAATCACTTGGATATAAAATCTAAGAATGTTCTGAAAGCAGCATTACAAAAATTTGGTGGAACTTTGTTGCTGGTTTCTCACGATAGAGATTTCTTGCAAGGAATGTCAAATTTAGTATACGAATTTAAAGACCAAAAAATAAAAGAATATTTGGGCGATATTAACTATTTCTTGGAACAACGCAACATGGAGAACATGCGTGAAGTCGAGAAAAAAGATGCCGAAAAAGCAGCAGTGCCTAAAGAGAGCAACAAAGCTTCCTACGAAGATCAAAAAAAGGGGAAAGCATTACAGAATAAATTGAGCAAAGTAGAGAGCCAAATCAAGCAATTAGAAAAAGACATTCAGCAAGACGATAAAATGCTCGCTTCTAATTATGACAAGCACATCGAAGACGCTAAATTTTTTACAGCTTACAACAAGAAAAAAACCGAGTTAGACAAGCTATTGTTAGATTGGGAGGTTGTTCAAGAAGAAATTGATAATTTGTAGCCAATCCAGCTTTACGTTTCAATCTTTCTAGAAAAAATCTTTTTTTACAAGACATTGTAGGAGCTTCCTGCGGTCGCTTTACAAAATCAGTAAAAAATAGTTTTTTTCTAGAAAGGATTTTCACTTCAATCTGGGCTAAAAAACAATGGCAATACAAAAATTTTATTAAATTAATCCCATCGCTTTAGAATGGGCAATCGCTTCACTACTGTTTTTAAAATAGCATACAGATACGTTAAGAGTTTCTAAATTATTTAAAACCGAAATGACTTTTTCTTTTTTGCTAGTTCCAGTTTGTCTTATATAAACAGCTTTTACTGTAACTGGAAAAATTTTGCAAATTGCCTCGTATAAATAAGGATCGTGCTGAGAATCATCTCCCAATAATACATATTCAAGGTTAGGGTAAAACTCTAAAATGTGTTTTATTTTTTCAAATTTATGATTGTGGTTTCCTCTGCCAGTCAAGAAAAAATCAGTCAAACTTGTTTTAATATCTTTCAATAATAAAACGGCCTTGGGTAGTTTATGAATTTCAGTAAATTTTGTAATAAAACGGTACAGGTTCCATTCGCTGCTAGATACATAGAAAAAAGCATTGAATTCCTCTTTATTTTCCCTTCCGGCGGTGCTTAAAGCTTGATAATGAGTAACAACATCTTCGTATATTTTTCTTTTATTGATGTTTTTAAACAATAAAACATATAATTTTTTTAGAGGATTCAATGTGTGCGAAACTAAGAAAGTATCATCAATATCCGATATGATTCCTAAATTTCCTTTGTGCGGCCTAATGTAGCTGTCTCGGGTTGTTATACTCTCATTATTGTACGTAATACTCACTTCGTAATCAATCCAACCGTAAGTTGTGTATTGATCTAATGGAACGCAGAATTTAAAATAACCATCGTTGAGTGTTTTAGTGTGAATTTTAACATTATTGTGATCCAAATATACATCGGCATTTGCCTGTGTTTTTATTTGAAACATTTTAATTACTGAGGTCGCATTTTTGAGATTCTTTTTCTGAAAATTATATTCTTCAATTGTAGTGGGTTTAAACACATGCCCCATAACAATTAATTCTTGTTCATTAGCATAACCGCGATATAATTTTAAAATTGGTTTCATTTATTGTAGTACTTTTGAATAGATATGAAAGTAATTGTTTTTAACCAATAAATGAAGTAAAATTTTGAAAAAGAATATCATATTGGTGGTAAATCCAATTTCTGGAGATGTGGATAAATCAGAGTTAATAGAGGCAGTAACACTTTTTGCGGCTAATGTAAATTTAAATCTTATTATTTTCAATACTTCCGGAGCTTCAGATTTGGAGAACATACAAGTACTCTATGAAACCTATCATCCGGAAAGAATTATTGTGGCTGGTGGTGATGGAACTATAAAAATGGTTGCTGAGGCCATGGAAAATTACGATGTAATAATTGGTATTTTACCAGCAGGTTCGGCTAATGGTTTAGCTGTAGACTTAAATTTACCAACTACAATAGAAGAAAATTTAGAAATCGTTTTTCATAATGATTACATGGAAATCGACATGATTGCAATCAACGGAAAAAAAAGCATTCATTTAAGTGATTTAGGAGTCAATGCAGAAATGATTAAAAACTATGAAAATAGCACTATTCGGGGTAAACTGGGTTATGCAATACAAACATTTACTACTTTGATAGATTTAGACGATCCTTTTACTGCAACAATAACAGGCGATTTTAAAACTATCGAATGTACTGCCAGAATGATTGTTATAGCAAATTCTCAAAAGTATGGAACTGGTGTTACCATAAATCCAAATGGCGCTATGGATGACGGAAAGTTTGAACTGGTGATATTGAAAAATTTAGATCTGGTTGTACTTGGAAAAATTATTTCAGGAAATATGCCATTAGATTCGGTAGATGTCGAGATTATTTCTACAGATAAAGCAACAGTTTCAACAAATGTTCCTGTTAGTTTTCAAATCGATGGGGAATATTGCGGCAGTGAAACCAATTTAAATATTGAGATTTTGCCCAAACAATTAAAGGTTGCTATTTCAAATACAAACAGTGGTGTTATTTAAATGGATTGCGCTCTTGCCATGGCGTTTCAGGCTCTAGATAACGAAATATTTTCGGCATAAAAACATTAACTACTGGATTGGTATGTCCTATATACCCATACATTTGAATTGGTCTTGCACCAACAGAACTTTTGATTTCCAATGCTGTTCTAGCAAATATAATTTCCTTAAACCCTTTATTGATAGAATAAGCGATCATGTCATAAAGCATATTTAAATACAACATTTTTTCGCGTTGAATACTATCATCATAACCCAGAAAATAAGTGTCCATGACGGACCCATTTTTTATTAAAGTGTTGAAGCCAATTAATTTCTCGTCAACAAAATAACCATAAAAAAGAAATTTGTCTTTAAAAATTTCTTTGAAAGTTCTAAAGTGGTTTTTAGGCAAGAAAAAAGTATTAAAAGGAGCGTTTTTAGCAACATGAAGATACAAATCATAAATAGTATCCTCTAAAGCTATTATTTCTTGCAAATGCAATTTTCTTTTTTCAATACCAGCAGCTTTTTTTCGAGTTCTTTTGTACTGATCTCGGTATTTTTTTGAAAGGGAATCGATGTAATCTTGTTCTGATTTCCAGTTTTCATTAATTGCAAAAACCATATTAGGTTGTGTCGAAAACTGATACTCATTTTTGAATTCGGGGATGTTAAAATTTTTGATTTCCTCTTTACAAAAATCTTTGTAAGTAGTGATATGCACTTTTTTTCCTTCGGATTGAAACTTTTTTTTCAATGCTTTCGTTGCATTGACTAAAGTTTGCATTACTTCTTTTTTATTGACAGATTCAGCTATTGCAAAAGAATTTTGACCGGTCAACATATTATTACCAATGACAAGAACACGAGAACCAAATTTTTTAAAAACCAAATTCCGAATTGTAGTTTTAATACACTGATCACGATTACCAAAAGATTCCATTTTATTTAAATCTAAAAATTGCGATAGTGCTACACCAACTAAAGTTTCATGATTGAACAATCCTATAAAATGGCAGATCATATTGTCTGGTGCTGACTTCTCTAGAATCTCCAAATATTTTTTGGATAAAAAAATAGTAGAAACTGTTAAATCATTCCAATTTGAAGGAAGTTGTGCAGTAGAATTATAAATTTTAAAAGAATAATCAGTGTTCAAATCGAAGAATAATTTTTTTCAAAATTAGTTAATAAAGTTAAAGTATTCGGCAATAGTATAAAATTAACTAACTTTAAACCAATTAAAAAAGTAAATCATGAAAACCTATTCAGAAGAGACGATTCAACCCGAGTTAAAAGGATTAAAAGGTTGGGAATTTACCGCGAATGGAATTGAGAAAAAGTTTGTTTTCTCAGATTTTACGCAAGCATTAGGTTTTATAGTGCAAGTAGGCGTCATGGCAGAAAAAAGAAACCACCACCCAGAATTATTTAATGTGTACAATAAAGTAACCATTACGTTGACAACGCATGATGCAAAAGGAGTTACCGATAAGGATTTGGATTTAGCTAAAGCTATCGAAGAAATTTAATAAAAAAAGTTCGTCTCGCTAAAGTACAAGACGAACTTTTTTATATGGGTTGTTTATTGCCAAGCGCAAATTATTCCTCCCATAATTGTACAACATACGATCCAAAAACCACCTGTTACCAGAGTATATTTAAACCTTCTTTTTTCGAATAACGCATTAGTACCAATAATGGGAAGTACTAAAAATAATCCGCTCAAAAAACCATGCAAGGCGCCATGCTTGAAAGTTCTAAATTCGGTGCCATAATCGGCCATGAAAGCAACATAAGAAGGCTTTGCAATGCTTGGATCGCCACCAATCATACCTAATGCGCCAAATTGATGTACCGTAAGTATTTGAATAATAAAACTTATGAAAAAGGCATACACAAATGATACTCCAAGTACAACGAGCATATTTCGTCCTAGCATTTTTTCATTGGTCATACCAGATTCGTTCATCCAAATGGTGCCAAAAACTTTTGGATTATACCATACAAAACCGACTACAAGAGTAGAAAAAGCAGCTGTTAAAAGTGCTAAAAAATTGATTTCCATAGAATTGGTAATTAAGGTTAGTAAATCAAACTTACAAATTAATTTCTTAAACGTAAAAGCGTAAATTTGTAAGGTATAACTTTATAAAAATATAAATACAATGTATTTCATCGATTTTATTTGTTGATTAGCCTTAAAGTTAGTACTTTTAAGTGTTCTTAATAATTAAATTAAGTGTTATGAAAAAGATAGCTGCTCTATTTTTAACTTTATTGTTTTCATTTTCAATGTATGCTGTTGTATCACAAAATGAAAAAGATGCATTAATAAAATTGTATCATGCTACCAATGGTAGTCAGTGGAAAGTAAAATGGGATTTAGCAGCGCCGATCGCAACTTGGCACGGTGTTTCCCTTCAAGACGACAAAGTAATCGCTATTGTATTAAAAAATAACAATCTAATTGGTGAACTTCCTCAAGAAATATTAAAACTTGTACACTTACAAGAATTAGATTTACATAAAAATCAATTAACTGGTACAATTCCTTCTTCTATCGGAAAGTTAAAAGAACTAAAAGTTTTAAATCTTTCTTTCAATAGATTAACTGGAACAATTCCGTCCTCAATTTGTGATATTAGTAAATTGAAAGATTTACAATTGTATATGAATGCTATTACTGGTGAATTGCCAATGCATATAGGGGATTTAAAGCTATTAGAAACACTTTCGTTATACAATAATGAGTTAGTTGGACAAATTCCAGTTTCTTTGTATGATATTAAAACATTAAAAACACTACTATTAAATAGCAATAAACTTTCTGGAGTATTGAGCACTGAAGTAGAGAATATGGCTTCACTCGAAAATCTTAGTTTATTTGATAACAAGATGAATGGTCAAGTACCTCTAGAGCTTGAAAAGTTAGATAACTTGAAAGAAATGAATATATCTTATAATATGTTTAATGGTTTAATATCTAGAAATTTAGCGATTTTAGATACCTTAAACATGACGATGTTAAATGATAAAGGAGTAGCGGTTTTATTAGAGGTTAGTACTAGTAAAAACACAGCTATAGCTTCAGAGGATTAGTTTAGTTGATACAAAGAGTTTGCACTACTCTTTAATTTTGCATATTTAGTTGTTTAATAAATTAGTTTTCTAAACCTGTGATCTATTCACGGGTTTTTTATTATAAAAAAAACGAGTATTTAATAGTTGTTGATTAGTTGTTATTTTTAAAGTAACTGATAGCGAATCCAGTAAATGTGGATTGATACAGCTTAATGATTTTGGATTTTTAAAGATATAGTGAAAGTGTTTAGTTTAAAATAGAAATGAGAAGCTTTTTAACGCATAATTTATTTCATACGAATTCACGGAACGAATTTATAGCAATACAGTTAACTCCCCTCACCTCGAAGATTATCTTATCAAAAGCTGCGAATGTCTCCGACTTCGCACCCTCATTCTGAATCAAGCTTTATTAAATATCAGATAAACGAAAAAAGCTCCAGATTTCTCTGAAGCTTGTCTAGTAGTGGTAAACGGTACAATAGCTACCAATTGACTTTTTTTTACGAAATGTTTTTCAGGAAGTGTAAAAGTTTTATTTCCTTTTGAATGAATCGTATCATAAAAAATGCAAATAGAAATAAAAAAATATATCCACTTAATAGAATGTAAAGATAAAATCCTCTTGAGAAAATGGATTTAAAAACAGGTAAAAGCAATGTAAACCCAGCAGTATACGTGAGGTAAATGATAGGAGTAAGGATGTAATGTATTTTTTTTCTCCAAGTATAAAACTGATGTGCTAGTTTACTATATTCTATTAATGTGAGATCAGTATTTAAATTGGCTAGCTTTTTTACACTGATCCATTCTAAGGCTACGCGACTCACAAGCATTACAATCATAATGCACAATCCAATACTAAACTGTGTATTTTTATAAGCACCTGACCAGATATAATAGAAGATTAATATTATAGAAGTCAAGCTTAAAATTACTTTGGTCCACAAATGACTGCGTTTAATTTTTTTAGTATGTGACTCCGCTTTTTTTATGATTTCAGCAGCAGTTGGTTGTGATTCAGATGCTGTCTGCTGATCCCAGATATTTTGTAATTCTTCAAATGTTTTCATTTTGTACACATTGAGTTAAACTTTTTTTGATTCTATGAATTCTAACACGAAGGGTTTCTTCGGTTATCCCTATTACTTCGGATATTTCCTGATATTCTAAACCGTCTAAAGTCATCAGGATGATCATCTTATTCGTTTCTTCTAGTTTTTGTATGCATTGATACATTTGTCTAAGTTGCTCATCTTTTTCGCTCGAATAGGTTTCTGCAATAACCTGAGGCAGAATATCGGTCCTGATTTCTTTCTTTGTAGATGATTTTCTTAAATAGAGAAGGCAAGTATTTACTGCAATTCTGTAAATCCAAGTGCTGATACTTGATTCATTTCTAAAAGTATCTAATTTCTCCCAGACTTTGATGAAGATTTCCTGAGTTGCATCAGAGGCCAATGCGGTATCGCCACAAAAATAACCTTTGCACAATCGAAATACTTTATTGTAATGCTGGTAATAGATCTGGTCGAATTGTTCTTTTTTAGCCACCTTATTTTAATTCAAGTTTTACTTTACCCATAAACCATTCTGGTTGATCGTACATGACAAAATGAGCTGAGTTTGCTGCATACTCAATTTTAACAGAAGGTAGGTTTTCATACTGGGCTTTATAGGTGTTTTGTACTGTATTAAGATCTGGATTTGAAGCAGCTAAAATTACAACAGGAATTTTAATTTTAGAAATTTCTTTTCGCAGGTCTAAATTTAGCATGTCGATATAACCGTGAACGTAAGTTTTTCGATCTACAAGACGCATCCATTCATTGATTGTTTTTTGTTTTTCTTTGTTCAAGCACATAAAAGAAGTTGACTGCGAATTCATTCCATCAAAAGCTTTTTGGTCCATGTTAAGCATCATTTTACTTTGCGGATTATCATAAGGAATAATTTCTCCTTTGTATTTAGGTATCATTAAAGCGGCAGTTGCAGGTAAAGCGTCAACGATTATTAATTTTTTGAACAAATTGGTTTCCTGAGAAGCTAACCACAAACTTAAAGTACCTCCTAAACTATGACCAATTAATGTAGCATTCTTAATTTTTTTAGTTTTTACATAGGTTATGATCTGATCTTTGATGGTAGCCAACCAAGGAGTCTCAATTGGAGGGACATTCCCAAATCCAGCAAAAGTAAAAATATGACATTCGTGATTTTTAGAAAGCTCAGCTACTGATTCATTCCAAACTTCACCGGTACAGCCAAAACCAGGAAACAACAATATAGGAGTTCCTTTTCCTATTACCTCTACTTTGAAGGCAGTTTGAGCAAAAACAGATTTTGAGATCAAAAGGATAAATACAATGATTAAGATAGATTTCGTTTTCATAAGATTTAATTTTTTAAAGTATACCTTTTGATACAGTACTAGATTAATTGTTACCTCAAAAAAGCATTTTTTTTTCGAAAATCAAATTTCGGGTTTAAAGTTCAGTAAATCAGAGTGATTGTGAATTTTTTAAAATCGAAAAACACAAGTTTTTTCAAGTGGTGTTTTATTAGTCGTCCATGCTCTCACAGAAAAGTGTCTTATCAAACGCTGTGCATGGTTCTTAACTACGAATGTCTAAAGTTCACCTCTGCTTTCCTTTGAATAAATTTAGTCATTTTTTATCTAATGCAAAGTAAAGTCGAATGTCTCTGACTTCGCGCCCGTAATCTAAACAAGCTTTAATGAATCTAAAATAACCGCAGATTCGCAGATTAAATAATACCATAATCTGCGAATCTCCGATGCAACACAATATAAAATTACGCGAAGTCAAAGACATTCGCGCAGCAGCCCGCAGCCTTTAAGTACGTTTTTTTTGAATACTTCGAGCAGCTGGGGTCTTGTCAAAAGCTATGCGAATGTCCCCAACTTCGCACCCGTAAACTGAATCAAGCTTTATTAAATCTAAGATAAATAAAAAAAGCTTCAGATTTCTCTGAAGCTTTTCTAGTAGTCCGCCGTGGCGGTGACTCGAACCTGTGTCCGCTGCAGCGGATAAGAGCCTGACGAGTTATAATGTGAGATTTATATTTTGAATAAACTCTCTTCCAATTCCCGACTTTAGATATTTTTCTCTTTTCATGGCTTCGGCTTTAAAAGAGAAAAATTCAAAATGAATTACAGTCCACGGTCTAAATTTCAAAGTGTGTCCTTTGGTACCAAAAACGTTATGTGATTTGAAACGTTCTATGAGGTTAGATGTAAACCCAGTGTGGTTTTTATTGAATTTTTCAGAATATTAAATGTAAACCACAAATTCATCCATAATAGAAAGTTTTTAAAAGCAAAAAACACCCGCTTTCTCTGAAGCTTTTCTAGTAGTCCGCCGTGGCGGAGACTCGAACCTTTGTCCGCCGCGGCGGATAAGGGCCCTCCTAATTCGTGTCTACAATCTGAATAAAGCTTCATAAAAGCTAAGATAAACAAAAAAGCTCCAGATTTCTCTGAAGCTTTTCTAGTAGCGGGAACAGGACTCGAACCTGTGACCTTCGGGTTATGAGCCCGACGAGCTGCCTACTGCTCTATCCCGCGATGTGCGTTTTGTAATCTCAATAAGGCTACTTAGTAGCGGGAACAGGACTCGAACCTGTGACCTTCGGGTTATGAGCCCGACGAGCTGCCTACTGCTCTATCCCGCGTTGTTTCGGGTGCAAATGTACGACGAATTTCTGTATTTCCAATTAAATTTTTAAAAAATGTTTTATTTCATCTATTAACTTGATATGACTACCTTTGTGCCATAAATTATAGTAGAAATGTCACATAAAGCAGGTTTTGTAAACATCATCGGGAATCCAAATGTTGGGAAATCAACATTAATGAATGCCTTTGTTGGAGAAAGATTATCAATTATTACTTCAAAAGCACAAACAACACGTCATAGAATTCTAGGAATTGTAAACGGTGAAGATTTTCAAATGATCTTATCGGATACGCCAGGAATCATCAAGCCGGCATATGAAATGCAGGAATCCATGATGAATTTTGTTAAGTCTGCTTTTGAGGATGCTGATGTGCTGATTTACATGGTCGAAATAGGGGAACAAGAGTTGAAAGACGAAGCGTTCTTCAATAAAATTATTCATGCTAAAATTCCTGTTTTATTGCTGTTGAATAAAATTGACAATTCAAATCAGGCGCAACTAGAAGAACAAGTGGCTTTTTGGACAGCCAAAGTGCCTAATGCCGAAATTTTTCCAATATCTGCCTTGCAAAACTTTAATGTGCCAGAAGTTTTTGGTAGAATTATTGAGTTATTGCCAGAATCGCCAGCGTATTATCCAAAAGATCAATTGACAGACAAGCCAGAACGTTTCTTTGTTAATGAAACGATTCGTGAAAAAATATTATTGAATTACAGCAAAGAGATCCCGTACGCTGTAGAGATTGTAACCGAAGAATTTTTTGAAGATGAAAACATTATCCGTATTCGTTCTTTGATTATGGTGGAGCGTGAAACTCAAAAAGGAATCGTTATTGGTCATAAAGGTGCTGCTTTGAAAAAAGTAGGAGTAGATGCTCGTCTTGATTTAGAGAAATTCTTTGGGAAACAAATTCATATTGAATTGGTGGTGAAAGTGAATAAAAACTGGAGAAGCAATACAAATATGTTAAGACGATTTGGATATAATCAATAGTGAATAGTTGAGAGTGAGAGGTGAATAGTGAATTGATTGTAATCTTTTATTTTTCACTTGACTACAATATTTAAAATCAGTACTAGAGTTAGTCTCTTGTACTGATTTTTTTTTTTAGCCCAGATCGAAATGAAAACCCCGCAGTGAAAAAGGGATGTTGTTCCTGTGGTGGCAGAACGACCAGAGGAAGTTCCTGCAAGCACATTGGAACTACTCCTTTTTGAGCGAGGAGTTGTAATGTAGTGCTGGATTGGCTTCTAAAAATTTCTATGTCCTAATTGAAGTGTGTTCTTGGGTAAAAGTTAGTGTCGAATTAGCGATTGATTATTAAATAGTTAAGTAATTTGAACGTCAATAAATCAGGTGGTTTAAAAATCTAATAATTCATTTTTTAACACTACCTTTGCAACCCGAAACTGCAGAGCGGTTGGACGGACGAAGTAAATATTTGAATAAATTATTATGAATAACATTGTTGCGATAGTAGGAAGACCTAATGTAGGGAAATCGACCCTTTTTAATAGGCTGATACAAAGAAGAGAAGCTATTGTAGATTCAGTATCTGGGGTGACCCGCGATAGGAACTATGGTAAAAGCGAGTGGAACGGAAAAGAGTTTTCTGTAATAGATACGGGCGGTTATGTGCGCGGATCGGATGATGTTTTTGAAGGAGAGATTCGCAAGCAGGTAGAACTTGCAATAGACGAAGCCGATGTTATCATATTTGTTGTTGATGTTGAAGAGGGAATTACCCCAATGGATGATATTGTTGCCCGCTTGTTGCGTAAAGTGACTAAGCCGGTTTTATTGGCTGTTAACAAGGTAGATAACGCGATGCGTGAGAAAGATGCTATAGAGTTTTACAACCTTGGTTTAGGTGAATACTATACCTTTGCCAGTATTTCTGGAAGTGGAACAGGAGATTTGTTGGATGCATTAATTGATGCGTTTCCGGTAAAACCAGAACCAGTTCAAGAAGAAGTTGTTTTGCCTCGTTTTGCAGTAGTTGGACGTCCTAATGCTGGGAAATCTAGTTTTATCAATGCTTTGATTGGTAAGGAACGTTTCATGGTTACAGACATTGCTGGAACAACTCGTGATGCTATAGACACTAAGTTTGACCGTTTTGGTTTCGAATTTAACTTGGTCGATACTGCGGGAATCCGCCGTAAAGCTAAAGTAAAAGAGGATTTAGAATTTTACTCTGTAATGCGTTCTGTGCGTGCTATTGAGCATGCTGACATTTGTATTTTGATTATTGACGCCACACGTGGATTTGAAGGTCAGGATCAAAGTATTTTTTGGTTAGCAGAAAAGAATAGAAAAGGAGTTGTGATTCTGGTTAATAAATGGGATTTGGTGGAAAAAGAAACCATGTCAACCCGTGATTACGAAGAGAAAATCAAGCAAGAATTAATGCCGTTTACAGATGTGCCTATTCTTTTTGTATCGGCTTTGACCAAACAGCGTTTGTTGAAAGCGCTTGAGGCTACGGTAAAAGTGTACGAAAACAGACAAAAGCGTATTGCGACTTCTAAATTTAACGAATTCATGCTTAAGGTAATTGAGGCGTATCCGCCGCCGGCAACAAAGGGGAAATATGTAAAAATTAAATATTGCATGCAATTGCCTACGCAGACACCACAGTTTGTATTTTTTGCTAATATGCCACAATATGTTAAAGAACCTTACAAGCGTTATTTAGAGAATAAAATTAGAGAAAACTGGGACTTCTCGGGAGTTCCAATTGATATTTATATTAGAGAAAAATAAACATAAAAAGTCCCGAAGAAATTCGGGATTTTTTTTGGATTAGACTTTTTTGTTTAGCTTAATCTTATGAAAAACACTCAATCGGATTATATCACGATTAAAGAAATCAATTCCGCTGGCTCGTCTCTGAAAACTATTGAGATATCCTAGTTCAAACGCTATATTAGAATTTAAACCATAGTGCAATGCAGTATAAATTCGGTTTTGATCGAAGGTGTTTTTTATTTTATTGCTACTAACATTAAACATAATTTCATCAGACAGTACAGCTTTTAATAGCTGTTTGTTTTTTTGCCAAAAAGTATAATCAGCTTGCAGTCGGTACCTGAAACGCCATGAAAAAACGGTTCCCGGTAGTAGCATTTCTTTGTTAGCATTGTGAATAAATCGTTCTTCTACCTGAAGTCGTTGATTAATTCCAAATTTCCCAACAGTTTTTTTCCAAGTAAAATCTTGCTGTCCTCGGTATTCAGGAATATTAAAATTTGGATTTACCTCTGGTATTTGGGTGTCTACAGAGAAATAGGCAAAACCCACTCCAGCTTCTAAATGCTCATTTATTTTGTATCGCCCTTGTATCCGGGCAACAAATACATTTTCTTGTATGGGTTTCAAAAATACTCTATTGTCAATTTCAGTATGCAACGCCCATTTTTCATTAAAGAATAATTGATTGTAGTATCGAGTCCAAAGTATGTTTTGGTGGTCCACGTTTTTACTAGTTTGGGCCTGTGTGGGTAGCGTTTTAAAAATAAGGAGCAGAAAGAGATAATAAAACTTCATTTGTTTTTATTTGTATCAAATATAAAAAAAATACCCTATCATTTTGATAGGGTATTAATATTTTATAAAATCAAGTTATTACCAGCCACCGCTAGATCCGCCACCAGAGAAACCTCCACCGCCAAATCCTCCGCCAAAACCGCCTCCGCCAAATCCACCACCAGAGGAACCTCCTCCGAAACCACCTCCGCCGCTGTTTCTGCCAAGGCTGCTTAAAATAATGACATCCAGTAAACTTGAGCCTATGCCACCACCTCTGTTTCCAGAATTTCCACCACCACCTTTATTTCTCGATATCAGTGCAATTATGATGATTACAATCACAACTAAAGGTAAGATAGGGAATCCTTTGTTTTTTGATTTTTTAACACGCTCGCCTTTATATTTTCCTTTAAAAACATCAAACAAAGCATCTGTACCTTTGTCTAAACCGTTGTAATAACTTCCAGCTTTAAATTCAGGGATAATAATATTCCGGATTATTTCTCCACCAATTCCAGCGGTTAGTCGGTCTTCTAATCCATAACCAGGATTAATAGCTATTTTTTTTTCGGCTTTTGCCAATAAAATAATAACACCATTATCGTCTTTCTGAGTGCCTCCAATGCCCCATGTTTGGCCCCATTTTGTCGCAAGTTGACTGACATCTTCGTTCTGAAGACTTTCAATGGTAATGACAACAATTTGAGTAGTGGTCGAATCAGAATATTTGATCAGTTTTTCTTCTAATTGTGCTTTTTCTGCTGCGCTAAACACATTTGCATAATCATAAACAGAAGTCTGTAAAGTTGGTTTTTCAGGAATGGTAAATTGCGCAAAGCCAATTTGTGTGACAAAAAAACAAACAAATAGCTTTAGGGAAATTAGGGTACTCTTTTTTTGTAATAGCATTATCCTCTAGATATTTCGTTTGATAATTCATTTGTGTCGCCTTCTTGCCAAGGGAAATAGTGCTGCAATTGTTCTCCGGCTCTGGTAATTCCATCAATAAGTCCTTGTTTGAAATCTCCTTTTTTGAACTCTGCTACCATGACATCGCGCGTACAATTCCAAAAATCATTTGGTACAACATCATTAATTCCTTGGTCTCCGCAAATGACAAAATTACGGTCTTCTACCGCTAAGTATATTAAAACACCATTTTTAAGCTCAGTTTCATCCATTTTTAATTCATGAAAAACTTCCATGGCACGATCATACGCATCCAAGGAAGTTGTTTTTTCTATATGAACTCTAATCTCGCCAGAAGTGTTTTTTTCAGCCATACGAATAGCTTCAACAATTTCTTGCTCATCTTCTTTGGTTAAAAAATCTTCTACTTTTGACATCTTTCTGTTTTTTGAACACTGATTTAACAAATCCCCACAGATTAAAATTTGTGAGAATTTGTTTTAAATTTATTTTTAATTCCTTTTTCACCCCCTCCTTCTGAGGGATTTGGGAGGATTTAGAATTTTACTTCAACTGGTTTGTCTGCACCTTCAACAGCGTTGAAATATGCTTTTTCTTTGAATCCAAATAATCCCGCAAATAAGCTGTTTGGAAACGTTTTGATGTGAGAGTTATAGGGTTTTACCGCTTCGTTGAAACGGGTTCTCGCCGTTAGAATTTGATTTTCAGTGCTTGCCAATTCATCTTGTAATTTCAAGAAATTCTGGTTGGCTTTCAATTCTGGATACGCTTCAACAGTTACTAATAATCTCGATAATGAACTGCTTACGCCACTTTGCGCTTTATTAAATTCAGCTAATTGCTCTGGAGTTATGTTTGCCGGATCAATTTTTACAGCCGTAGCTTTAGAACGCGCCTCAATAACTGCTGTAAGCGTGCTTTTTTCAAATTCAGCTGCGCCTTTTACCGTATTTACTAAATTACCAATAAGATCATTTCTTCTTTGATACGCTGTTTGCACATCTCCCCAAGACTGTTCTACATCTTGGCTTAAAGTTACCGCAGTATTATTAATTCCTTTAACCCAGCTGTATATTACAAAAATTACAACTGCACCGATAATCCAAGGCAAAAATCTTCTCATGTTTACTTAATTTAATGTTTATTATTTAGTTTTTATTTATTGTTTTTGAGCGGGTTGTATTAAACAATTTAAAGCTCGTTTTTAATATTTGTTAATTGTGTGCGTATGGTTTCTAATTTTCGAATAATTTCAAACTTATCTAAGGTTTTCTTTTGTCCTTCTTTCAAATGGGTTTTGGCACCTTCCAAAGTAAATCCTCTTTCTTTTACTAGGTGATAAATCAATTGTAAGTTAGTAATGTCCTCCGGAGTAAACATTCGATTGCCTTTTGCATTCTTTTTGGGTTTTAAAATATCAAATTCATTATCCCAAAAACGAATCAATGACGCATTTACATCAAATGCTTTAGCTACTTCGCCAATGCTGTAATACCTTTTATCTTTAGAAAGTTCAATGTGCATGTTTCTTTATTTGACTTTTAATGCTGCTACCTGTAAACTTTTTACTTCTGCACTTGATCACCATTTTATAGTATTAATCAAGCGATTGGTTCTCTTGATTGGCTAATTGTGCAATAACCACATATTCTACTGCTGAAATATTCCCGTAATAAAAATTAAGCGGATTCACCACTTTTTTATCCTTCAACACCTCGTAATGCAAGTGAGGTGCTTCAGAGCGCCCCGTACTTCCTACATATCCAATAACGTCTCCTCGTTTTACTCTTTGTCCAGCACGAGCTTTATATTTACTCAAATGTGCGTATAATGTTTCGTATCCAAATCCGTGCCGAATCACTATATGATTTCCATATCCAGAGGCGGTATTATCTGCTTTTGCTACAACTCCGTCACCCGTTGCATAAATAGGAGTACCCGTTTTGGCCGTAAAATCCATTCCTTCGTGCATTTTTCTGGCTTTGGTAAAAGGATCGGTTCGGTATCCAAAACCTGAAGCCATTTGTTTTAAATTTTCATTTCGAACGGGCTGTATAGCGGGAATAGCTGATAAAAAATCATTTTTTGCCTCTGCCAATTTCAAAATAACATCTAACGATTTGGATTGTATGGCTAATTCCTTACTCAAAACGTCTATCCTTTTTGTGGTATTAATGACCAACTGCGAATTATTATATCCTTCTAGTACCTTATACCTGTTTTTTTCCTGAAATCCTGCCTCCCGAAGTGAATCTGGAATAGCAGCTTTATTGAAATAGACTCGATACAAATTATTGTCTCGATCTTCAATTGCCTCAATAACACCGCTAATCTGATCCATTTTTTTGTTCAGTAACGCATAATTCAATCTCAAATTTTCAATTTCGCGTGCTTGCAATCGATCTTTTGGCGTTTCAAAATAAGGAGTATTCAATAAAATTATAAAACTCAAAAAACCAAACAATACTGCTGCCAATAAAAAAAGAATAATAACACCCAATTTTCTTCTTTTTCGTGTTTTTATTTTTCTGTACGCTAGATTTTCAGAATCGTAATAATATTTTACTTTCGACATATTTTAAAATACCCTATTTTTGCACACTGTAAGAGGTTAGACGAACAAATTTAAGAAATGTTTCATTCGCTCCACCTTTTTTTTAGGAATAAATAAATTAATGTGCCTATTCCAGCTATTCGTTGCAAGTTCTCGTCTTGAAATCTTTTTTTCTATTGAGTCTGCAGGAGCTTCCTGCGGTCGCTCTGCCTACTCAAGAAAAAATAGATTTCAAAACTTCAAAGCTTTCCACTTTTATCTGGGGCAAAAAAATAAAAGATTTGAGGATTAAAAGATTGAAAAATTTCAATCCTAAACAATCTTTAAATTTTGGAATCTTTAAATATTTAAATTAAACCAATGACATCACAAGACGTACGCAAGCAATTTCTGGAATTTTTCGCATCAAAAGGACACGTAATCGTTCCTTCGGCTCCTATTGTTCTAAAAGATGATCCAACCTTAATGTTCAACAATTCAGGAATGGCTCAGTTCAAAGAATATTTTTTGGGAAACGGAACGCCAAAAAGCAACAGAATTGCCGATACGCAAAAATGTCTTCGTGTGTCAGGAAAACATAACGACCTGGAAGATGTAGGTTTTGATACTTATCACCACACGATGTTCGAAATGTTAGGCAACTGGTCTTTTGGTGATTACTTCAAAAAAGAAGCCATCAACTGGGCTTGGGAACTTTTGACAGAAGTCTACAAAATTCCAAAAGAAAACCTGTACGTTTCTGTATTCGAAGGGAATCCCGCCGAGAACGTACCATTCGATCAGGAAGCTTGGGATATTTGGAAGGAATTAATTGACGAAGACCGAATTATTCTTGGAAACAAGAAAGACAACTTCTGGGAAATGGGCGATCAAGGACCTTGTGGACCTTGTTCAGAAATTCACGTTGACATTCGTTCAGCAGAGGAGAAAGCTTTAGTTTCAGGAAAGAGTTTAGTAAACAATGACCATCCTCAAGTAGTAGAGATTTGGAACAATGTATTTATGGAATTCAATCGTAAAGCCGACGGTTCTCTCGAAAAATTACCTGCAAAACACGTTGATACCGGAATGGGATTTGAACGTTTGTGTATGGCATTACAAGGAAAAACATCTAATTATGACACCGATGTTTTTACACCACTTATTGAAAAAGTAGAACAAATTACGGGATTAAAATACACTACCAATGATGTCATTCTGAACGCTAGTGAAGAATCTGAAGAGCAAAACAAAACTAATATCGCTATTCGTGTGGTGGTCGATCACGTTCGTGCCGTAGCTTTTGCTATTGCTGATGGGCAATTGCCATCAAACACAGGCGCAGGTTATGTAATTCGTAGAATTTTACGTCGTGCCATTCGTTACGGATTTACGTTTTTGAACACCAAAGAACCTTTCGTTAATCAATTAGTTGGCGTTTTGGCGAATCAAATGGGAGAATTTTTCCCAGAAATTAAATCGCAACAACAATTAGTTACAAATGTAATTCGTGAAGAGGAAGCATCTTTCTTGAGGACTTTAGATCAAGGATTGCAATTGCTGGATAAAGTTATTGAAGATGAAAAAGGAACAACAGTAGCAGGAGCAAAAGCATTTGAATTGTATGATACTTTCGGTTTTCCAATTGACTTGACTGCATTAATTCTTCGAGAAAAAGGGTTGGAACTGGACGAAGCTGGTTTTACCATTGCAATGCAAGAACAAAAAAATCGTTCTCGTGCCGCATCTGAAGTTTCTACTGAAGACTGGTCTGTGTTGATTCCAGGAAATGTAGAAACATTTGTAGGTTACGATCAAACAGAAAGTGACGTGAAAATCACTCGTATTCGAAAAGTGGATAGTAAAAAAGATGGAGTTTTGTACCAAATCGTTTTAGATAACACCCCATTTTATCCAGAAGGTGGAGGACAGGTTGGTGATAAAGGAACGTTGGTTTCTGCCAATGAAACGATCGAAATCATTGATACGAAAAAAGAAAATAACCTGATTTTGCATTTTGCAAAACAATTGCCGGAGAATATAAACGCTGGTTTTGTTGCTAAAGTAAATCAGGATCTGAGAGGCTTGTCTTCTAGAAATCACTCGGCTACGCACTTGATGCACCAAGCCTTGAGAAGTATTTTGGGAACTCACGTAGAACAAAAAGGATCTTTAGTAAATCCAAACTATTTACGTTTTGACTTTTCGCATTTTGCTAAAATGACGGAAACCGAATTGCAACAAGTAGAAGATTTTGTAAATGCAAGAATCCAGGAGCAATTACCACTTATAGAAAGAAGAAGTATTCCTATTCAGCAAGCATTAGAGGAGGGCGCAATGGCGTTGTTTGGAGAGAAATATGGAGATACGGTGCGTGCGATTAAATTTGGCGAAAGCATGGAACTTTGTGGTGGAATCCATGTAAAAAACACGGCTGAAATCTGGCATTTCAAAATCGTTTCTGAAGGAGCGGTTGCTGCAGGAATTCGTCGTATAGAAGCCATTACAAGTGATGCCGTAAAAGCACATTTTGCTTCGTACGAAAACACATTAAATGAAGTAAAAACAGCGTTGAAAAATCCTCAGGATATTTTGAAAGCCGTTCATTCGATGCAAGAAGAAAATGCCAAATTATCAAAACAAATAGAAGCCTTAGTAAAAGATAAAGTCAAAAATTTGAAAGCGAGTTTAATTGCTGAAATTCAGGTAATAAACGGCATACAATTTTTAGCAAAACAAGTCGATTTGAATCCGGAAGGAGCCAAAGATTTGGCGTATGAATTAGGTAATTTAGGGAATAACTTATTTCTGGTTTTGGCAACAGCCGAAGAGGAAAAACCAATGTTAACGTGTTATGTTTCTAAAGAATTAGTGGCAGAGAAAAACCTAAACGCCGGTCAAGTAGTACGTGAATTAGGTAAATTTATACAAGGTGGTGGCGGTGGACAACCGTTTTTTGCAACAGCAGGAGGGAAGAATATTTCGGGTATTCCTCAAGCCTTAGAAAATGCAAGTCAATTTGTGAAGTAGAGTCTAGATTAAATTTATTTTCATAAGTTTGGATAGTAAAAACCCAAAAAAGTGTCTTAACTTTTTTGGGTTTTATTTTAAAATGAGTTAGGTTTTTTATTTAAATAGCATTTAATTTGTAAGAAATTTTTAATTAAAACCTTTTCAAATGAAAAAAATTTTATCCTTATTTGGTGCTTTTATAGTAGTACTTACGTCCTGTACGAATGATGATTCTGAAGAAAAATCGCTTTTACCTAAAACACAGATATACACGAATGCCTCTCAACCATTGGAGAATAATTCAATAACATATTCTTATGATGCAAACAAAATTGTTGATTATACGTATGATGACGGCAGTAAAGTAGTGTTTACTTATACGGGAGAACTTATAACAAAAGCAATTTATACTGAAATAGATGGAGCTAACGTATTTTCAACAACTACAACTTTTACGTATGAAAATAATAAATTGAAGTCTTTTTTGGAGGTCCCAGAAAACGCAAAAAGAAGAAAGAAAACTTATACTTATAATGTTAACGGTACAATCTCAACAATTACAGTTTTAATTGATCCAATTACATTGCAAGAGACAAAAGATGAATCTAGCCTATTAACTTTAGATGCTAATGGTAATGTAATTAAAGCGGAGTTTGATGATTTAGTAAATTTAGTTGATTATGACACTAATAACAGCCCTTTTAAAAGTATAACAGGTTACACTTTGTTGTTAGATTCATCTATTTTTGATCAGGAAACTAACTCAGTTAATAATATCTCAAAAGTTACAGAAACAAAGATGGGATTTTCTGCGAATACTTTTAATTATGTAAACACATATAATTCTTATAACTATCTAATTAAAGCTGTACAGGGTGATGAAACTTACGAGTACACGTATTAATAAAAAAAGTGTTGTAAAAGCCAAAGCCCTTTCATGCAGATGAAAGAGCTTTGGTATAGTTTAAGAAATTCCTAAATTGTACCCGATTGTATTTTAAAACTATTTTCTCTCACCAATCTGCTTTCGCCAGATGGCATAGTACAATTTTTTTTCTTTCAATAGTGTCTCGTTTTTATATTGTGTAATAATTTAGCCTTATTAATACTAAGATTTTATCATCATGCATACTAGTTAAAAAACGGCATACAATTCTTAGCGAAACAAGTCGATTTGAGTCCGGAAGGAGCAAAAGATTTGGCGTATGAATTAGGAAATTTAGGGAATAACTTATTTTTGGTTTTGGCTACAGTGAATCCCGAAGCTTCGGGGGAAAAACCAATGTTAACTTGTTATGTTTCTAAAGAATTAGTTGCAGAGAAAAACCTAAACGCCGGTCAAGTAGTACGTGAATTGGGTAAATTTATACAAGGTGGTGGCGGTGGACAACCGTTTTTTGCAACAGCTGGAGGAAAAAATGCAGCAGGAATTCAACAAGCTTTAGAGAAAGCAATTGATTTTGTAAAGTAGGACTTATATTTTTTATCATTGAAACCCTTTTAGAACTTAAATTCTAAAAGGGTTTTTTATTACAGGTAATTACAGGGTTGATTGTATGTAGTTGTTCTGCAAGTGTTTATCGATAGTAGTTCAACGATAAAATTGGGCTTGTGCCGATAATTATTGCGGTATTTACTTTAAATCTATAATTTTAAATTCGTTGCTGGATGTGATGGTGTGCTAACACCATGACTTTATTTTATGTAAGATGAAAAAATCAAAAAATATATTTTGGATGCTATCACTTTTTATAATAGCATTCTATTCATGTTCTAATGAAAATGTTAGTAGTCAAAAATTGCTACAGAAGATGGTGGAAACTACAGAAGATGGTCTTTCAGAAACAACTTTGTTTGCGTACGATGGAAACAAAATAACTTCAATTAACAGTCCTAATAGCCGTACAGATTTTACATATACTGACGGTCTCATCTCCAAGATTGTATTGCTGAATAAGAAAAATAAGATTAAAGAGATAATTGAATATTCATACGATCTAGGTAATTTAGTTCAAGTTGAATCTGAGGGGAAGTATATTATCAAATACATTCATAATCCAGATAAAACGATTGCTTATGAACGATTTTCAAGTACTACAAACAATCAAATACGTAAAGAATATCATGGTATTTTATCGGTTGAAAATGGTAATTTAATGTATGACAAACGAATTTTTGACAATGTTAAAGAAGGATTAATTGTTAAAAACAATAGGACTTTTAAATATGATCAAAAAATCAATCCAATGTTGGATATTTTTGGTTTTGAAAAGCTTTTAACCTGCGATGATTTAATGTCTGTCAATAATAGTCTAATGAGTATTGTAGAGGATAGCACTATTTATCCGAATGATCAAATTACTTCTTCTGCTAAAATGCACATTACTTTTTTTAAATATGATGTTGCAGGATATCCTTTAGAAAAAATTTCAGAAACAGCTGTGTTATCAAATGGGAAAACGGGATATCTAAAAACAGAATATTTCTATTAAAAAAAATGTTATCAAAACCCTTTCATTGGTGCCAAACGATGAAAGGGTTTTTTATACTTATGAAAAAAGATTTAAATTCAATTTTATTGTTCAAAATAATTGAAATTTGCATTAAATAAAACGGCGATGCATTTTAGAACCCAAATTCCAATTCCTAAAAGTAGTTCCACTTTGGACTATAATTCCAAAATAGTTTCATTAGGCTCCTGTTTTGCTGAAAATATGGGAGATAAATTCCACTATTATAAATTCCAAAATTTCATAAATCCGTTCGGAATCATTTTCAATCCAGTTTCTATTGAAAAAATTATCCACAAAGCCGTAAATGGAACATTATTCACCGAGGAGGATGTTTTCTTCTTTAATGAACACTGGCATTGTTTTGATGTGCATTCTGATTTGAGTAATTCAAGTAAAGAGGGATTATTAAAATCATTAAACTCCATACTCGAATCAACAAATCAGCAATTAACAGAATCAACACATAGTATCATCACGTATGGAACTTCATGGGTATATCGGAATTTAGAAAGGGATTCTATTGTTGCAAATTGCCACAAATTGCCACAAAAACAATTTAAGAAGGAATTACTTTCTGTTGAAGAAATAGAAAAGAGTATTACAAATACAGTAAAATTAATTCATTCTGTAAACCCTGATTGCACTATTATTTTTACGGTTTCACCGGTGCGCCACATCAAAGATGGTTTTGTCGAAAACCAATGGAGCAAGGCCAATATAATTAGTGCGCTTCATGGGACATTTTACTTTCGACTTTCGAAAATAAATTACTTTCCCAGCTACGAAATCATGATGGATGAATTGCGAGATTACCGCTTTTATGCCGAAGATATGTTGCATCCCAATCAAGTGGCAATCGATTATATCTGGAAACGTTTCGTAGAAACTACTATTTCTGAAACTGCTTTTGCCGTGATGGAAGAAGTAGAAAGTATCCAAAAAAGCCTGTCACACAAGCCTTTTAACCCAAATTCTGAAAGTCATTTAAAGTTTGAGTCCAAAGTCAGAGAAAAAATCACTACATTGGAGAATCAATATTCATTCATGAAATTTTAGTTATGCTTAAAAGAATACTTATTGCGGTAGGAGTTATAGTTGGAATATTTTTATTGTTTAAATATTGCGATTTTAAAAAAAATGAGGATCAAGACATCACCTATAATACGAATTTAATTCAGCAACAAATTCTCAACGTAGGGAAATTGGTTGTAACAGAAGGGCATTTTTCTGAGGTTATTACCTATAAAAATCAGCAAAAATACTTGATGGATATGCTTTCTTTTGAGAAAAAAGCGTTGGTAATTGTCAATGCGGATGTAACCGTTGCGTATGATTTGCACAAAATGAAATACGATATTGATGAGGTCAACAAGACTATTACGATTGTAAGCATTCCTAAAGAAGAAATTAAAATCAGCCCGGATATTCAGTTTTATGATGTAGAGCAAAGCAAGTTAAATCCATTTACGGGAGACGATTACAATAAAATTAATAAATCAGTAAAAGCAAATCTGGCTAAGAAAATTGAAAAATCGTCCTTAAAAACGAATGCTCAAAATAGATTGATTAGCGAATTGTCTAAAATATTGATTCTGACCAATACAATGGGTTGGAAACTGCAATACGAAGGGAAAGTAATCGAAAGCGAGAAGGATTTTGGAAAGCAAATAAAATTATAAATAAAACAGGAACCGCAAATTCGCAAATTATTAGAGTTGTCTATAATTTGTGAATTTGCGGTTCCTTTTTTTAAGCTTTCTCTTTATCAAAAATCAAGTCTAAACCACCTGAAATTAAATGTGCCACTTCGGGTCTTTTTTGTTTTAATTGATCCAGATAAACCATTATTTCCTGAAGTAATTGAGGTTCGTTTCGGTTTTTCAAAAGCTCAGTAATCTCAACTGCTAACAACCAATCGTTTGGATGATTGGCAACTAGTTTTTCAAAAATTGGAGCTAATGACGTTTGCGTATCATTGGTTACTCTTATGTTTCGAACCGTTTGGTATAAAATTTCAAGATCATCACGTTCCGCAGAATGTTTGGCTTTAATCGTTTTGCTAGACGGAAGATGAGAAATCAAGTCAAAGCTATTTACATCGGCTGGACCTGAGAAAGCAGAAGTCACTTTCTTTCCTACAGCCATATCATAAACGCCCCATTCTGGTTGAAATAAAACGGTTTTGCCGTGAGTCACAGTACAATTTTTAAAGCGAATCAGCGTGATTTCTCCTTGTAAGTTTCTGGAACCTGTAACAATCTCACCTTCAACAATAATACCGCCTTCAAACTCCAGCTTCACTGTTTTAGATTCTAAGATATCGTACGCATTTAGATCTTTTGGACTCATGTCTTCAATAGCAAGATTGATTCCTTCTAATTTTCCTATCGGGCTTCCAAAACCTTCTGGGTGTGTTGAAGTTCCATGTCCTACTAATTCTTTTTCTCGGTAAGCCAACGCTGTTTTTCCAGTTGTTTGTATGTAAATTGGTTTGCCTTCATGCTCAATAACCGAGCTGAAAATCCCCGAAATTTGTAAACCAGTACTCAATTCAATTGTTCCTAGAGCATTCGAGTCAATCAATTTATTAATTCCGGATAAACCACCGGTGCGCAACGCCATTTTATTCGCAAATTCCTCTAAAACCAAATTCAAATACGCAAATGTAGGCGTAACATACAACTGCGGTTGGAGCTTAGTAATATCAAAATTTTGTGTAGCAGCCGAAATATCATAAGGAATTTTAGTAACCTCAGGAGTCATGCAGTGCGCACTTTCGCCAATAGATGACAGCAATCCAGCACCATAAATCTTTGGATTTTCCACCGTTCCAATCAATCCGTATTCCACCGTCCACCAGTGAAGGTTGCGTATTTGGGCCATCTCAGACAGTTCTCCCATGTTGTTTTGTAAATCCTCGACTGCTTTTTCAGCAGCATCAATCGTAGCTTGTGGCGTATCCTCGGCCTCTTTCACAATCGAAAGCAATCGAATGGCCTCATACATTTCGTAGTCTTTGTGCGAAGAGATTGCTTTGCAGCCTATCTCTCCAAAACGGCGTAAGTATTCTGCATATTCAGGATTCGCAATAATGGGTGCATGTCCAGCACCTTCGTGAATAATATCTGGCGCAGGTGTGTATTCTATATGTTCCAGTTGGCGGATATCCGATGCAATAACAAGCACATTATACGCTTGAAACTCCATAAACGCATTAGGCGGAATAAAACCGTCTACAGCAACGGCAGCCCAACCAATTTCGGTTAAAATCCGATTCATGCCGTACATACTCGGAATGTTATCTACTTCAATTCCTGTTTTCTTCAAACCTTCCAAGTAGGAACTATGCGCCACTTTCGATAAATAATCTACATTTTTGCGCATCACATAACGCCATACTGCTTGGTTTATAGGCGTGTAATCGCTATAATCCTGAGGTTTAATAAATTGTCGTAAGTGTTGAGGCAATCGATCTAATAAAAGATTGCTTTCTATTGTTGAGTTCATATCGAAAACGTTGTAGTTCAGATGCAAAAGTACGAATTTCAGGAGCTATTTCCCGCTTTTCATTGCAAGTTTTTGCAAACCCGTTAGTTTTTCCAAAGTTCATAAAAGAGCTTCCTCCGGTCGCTTTTTATAAACAAGAAAAACAACAACGGCTTTCGCAAAAAGCTTTTCATTTCACTCGGGGCTAGGGGAGTTGAGGTTTGAATGTTATATTTTTTAATTTACTAATCCACTACCTCAAACACTAAAACCTGCGTTTTTTGTTTGTCAGAAAAATTATTATCGGTTATTAAAACCAGAGATTGATTGCCATTAGCCAGTTTTGGACCAAAAGTAATTCCCTCAACATTATCAATAAAAATTCCCAAATCATCCATATTCAGAATTAGTTTTTTTGAAGCTAATTTGAATTTTTGATTCTGTAAGGAAGGATAATCCGAAATATTGGTTGCATTATTCAAATCGCATAAAAATACTTTTACCGTGCAAGCTTGTGTCCCGGTCGAGTAGGAACGTTCTACTACCAGTAACTGATTTTTACCATAATACTGAATCGCCGAAACACCATTGACAGCAAAGCTACCTTTAGGATTGGGTTCAAGAGCAATAGGTTCTAACTGATAACCAAATTGTGTTATGTTCTTTTTAGTTTTGACATCAAATTGATACAATCTGATTAAACCTCCTTTGCTGGTAGTAGCTTGATCACCATCTTCAAATAAAGGTTCTTCAGTATGCGAGTATATCGTTTTGAATTTCGAATCAAATGCAATTCCTTCTAAAGTTCCATTATTTCTTGGCCCTTTTTCTACTTGTTGTATTTTTAAATTTTCTGGTAAGGTGAAAGCGTTTAGAAAATTTCCTTTTAAATCCATAAAATTCAACGAAGGGTTTTGCAAGATCTGCTTTTCAGCAGTAACAACTCGAGCGCCTTCGCTACTCCAAATCAAAGTATTTGTTTTTGGGTTGAATCGAATGTCTTCGGGATCTGCTGAGGTACTAGGAGTTGAATTCCAATTGCCAAAAGCAGTTCTACTTTCATTTTTTAAAGTAGTAACACTTTGAAAATTGACACTTTGTATTTTATTTTCAAATAGCGGAATTTTAGCGGTGTAAAACCTGGAATCGTTAAACATCGATCTGTCATCACATATCAGGTAATACAAATCATTTTTTTTATCATAATCTATACCTGACAAACCGCCTACTTTTGTATTTTGAAAAGTTTTATCGAAGGGGATTTCGATAACATTCATTAGTTTTAAACTGGGAATCGATCCGTTTTTAGTACTATTTTTTAAATTTGAACACGAAAAAATAAAAGAAGAAAAAATTAAAAGAAACGTTAATTTACGCATAGAAATAGTTGTTACAATTAAAAAAAATCAGATTGATACTTCAGATAAAATTTAGGAATGATTCTTTTGATTTTTCTCTTCGTTTCGGAAATATTCAATTTTGTAATTAAACATTTCTGCCATGTTCTTTGCACGAAATTTAGCTTCATCAGCTAGCGCACCAGTAAATAAACTATTGGTAGTTTGAGTAAACAGTTCCATCCAGCGATCAAAATGTTCTTTGGCAACGGGTAATTGTTTGTGAGGCGGAAAAGGACTTCCAGAATACGTATGTACTTCTAGCAAGATGGTTTGCCAAAAGCGATACATTTTTTCAAGATGTTCTGGCCATCGATTGCCTATTTTTTCATTAAAAATAGGACCAATGAAATCGTCTTTTTGAACTTGAGAGTAAAAAGTATTTACTAATAATTTGATGTCTTCGAGTGAAGCAATGTCGTTTTTTGCAGTCATAATTGGGTGTAAAAAAACCTACGCAAAGGTAGGTTTTTCTGTTTGAATCTTAAGAGAAACTATTTTACTTGCGGTGGATATTGTTTTAAAATCGCTGCAACAAATTCATTGATTCGTTTTTCTTTATCTCCCCGATTTTGGTTAAGATAACCGATACCTTCGCCTTGCCAAACCAGTTCTTTTTTCTTGGCATCTATTAAATCGATAAACAAGGTGCCTTCAGTAGAGGAAGTAGCAAAAGTATTTTGTCCACCCCACAAGAAAGGATTCCAACCCCAGCCCCAGCCGTATCCCCAACCCATATTGAATTGATTGACATCTATTTTTTCTCGTTCTTTAGTGAAAATATTGATCAATAAGTCAGGATTTTCGCTTTTGGTCATGCCTTTATTACTTAATTCACGATCAATTGCGTTCAATATTCTTTTTTTGTCTAATTGTGATATTTCGGCTTTGTCAATTCCGTTTTTGTGAAAAGCGTAGGTTTTATAAGGTGTAAAATCTACTTTGTTGTCAAAATCAGAATATACCCGAACAGAAGCGCAGGAGGCGAATACAAGTAGTAATACTGCGGTGAGGAGTTTGATGGTTTTCATAATGTATAGTATTAAGTATTTAACTGTGTTTTTTCAGTTTTAGAATTCTAATAAATCATCTGCAACTATATTAGGGATGGTTACTTTTAATAAAGGTTGCGTTTCCATTGCTCTTTTTATTGCAAAAATGGCACCTTCATTTCTTGCCCAGCTTCGTCTTGAAATCCCATTGTTTACATCCCAGAAAAGCATTGATGCTAAGCGTTTTGAAGCCTCATTTGAACCATCAAGAACCATACCAAAACCACCGTTAATTACCTCGCCCCAACCTACACCTCCACCGTTGTGAATAGATACCCAAGTGGCGCCGCGAAAACTATCTCCTATTACGTTTTGAATGGCCATATCAGCGGTAAAATGGGAGCCATCATAAATATTTGACGTTTCTCTATACGGCGAATCAGTCCCAGAAACATCATGATGATCTCTTCCTAAAATGACAGTACCTATTTCACCTTTGGCAATAGCCTGATTAAATGCTTCGGCAATTTTTACGCGTCCTTCCGCATCCGCATAAAGGATTCGGGCTTGTGAACCTACCACTAATTTATTTTCCTGTGCACCCTTGATCCATTGAATATTATCCTGCATTTGTTGTTGAATTTCTTCTGGAGCAGTTTTTGCCATTTCTTCGAGAACTTGGCAAGCAATTACATCTGTTTTGGCTAAATCTTCTGGTTTTCCCGAAGCACATACCCATCGAAAAGGGCCAAAACCGTAATCAAAACACATTGGTCCCATAATGTCCTGAACATAACTTGGATACCTGAAATCGATGTGATTTTCAGCCATAACATCAGCACCTGATCGAGAAGCTTCTAGCAAGAACGCATTTCCGTAATCGAAGAAATACGTTCCTTTGGCGGTATGTTTATTAATTGCTGTAGTATGACGGCGTAATGTTTCTTGAACTTTTATTTTGAATAATTCAGGTTTTTCAGCCATCATACTATTCGCTTCTTCAAAGGAAATATCAGCAGGATAATAACCGCCCGCCCAAGGATTGTGTAGCGAAGTCTGATCAGAGCCTAAATCGATGTGGATATTTTCTTGATCAAATTTTTCCCAAACGTCAACTACATTTCCTAGATATCCTATAGAAACAATTTCATTATTGGCTTGCGCCAAAGCAACTCTTTTTACTAATTCATCCACATTTTCTATCACTTCGTTGATCCAGCCTTGACTGTGACGAATGTGTGTAATTTTTGGATTTACCTCAGCACAAACCGTGATGCAGCCTGCAATATTTCCCGCTTTTGGTTGTGCTCCAGACATTCCTCCTAACCCAGAGGTAACGAATAAGCCTCCCTTTGGACTGCGTTTTATTTTACGAAAACCATTTAAAACGGTTATGGTAGTTCCGTGCACAATTCCTTGCGGTCCTATGTACATGTAACTTCCTGCCGTCATTTGTCCGTATTGAGAAACGCCTAACGCATTCATTTTCTCCCAATCATCTGGTTTAGAGTAATTCGGGATTACCATTCCGTTAGTGACTACCACTCGTGGCGCTTCTTTATGGGAAGGAAAAAGTCCCATCGGGTGACCAGAATACATGGTCAAAGTTTGTTCCTCGGTCATTTCAGATAGGTATTGCATGGTCAATAGATACTGTGCCCAGTTTTGGAACACAGCGCCATTGCCTCCGTATGTTATCAATTCATGCGGATGTTGTGCCACGGCGTAATCCAAGTTGTTTTGAATCATGAGTATAATGGCTTTTGCCTGTTCAGATTTTCCGGGATATTCATTAATGGGACGCGCACGCATTTCATAATCAGGACGCAAACGGTACATGTAAATACGTCCGTAGGTTTCTAGTTCTTCTGAAAACTCTTGAATTAATTCGGCGTGATGTTGCGGTTCAAAATACCGTAAGGCATTGCGTAGTGCCAGTTTTTTTTCTTCAGACGAAAGAATTTCTTTGCGTTTTGGTGCGTGATTGATATCTGTTTCGTAGGGTTTTTGTTTTGGTAAAACCGAAGGAATTCCTTGTTGTATTTGCTCTTGAAAAGTCATTTTTAAAAGTGTATTGTGTTGTTGTAAATCTGCATTTATCCAATTAATGATGCTGAAAAAGAATACTGAACAATGCTTACTTTTTATTAGTTCCTGTTTTTTTATCAAAACCATACGGACAATGGCGACAGCCGCTTTTGCAGCAATGACCTCGTTTTAAATGGTATTTTGCAGTAAAGCATTTATATCCTTCGGGTGTAAAATAGAAATCTTCGCCCTCAGTCATTTTATTTTCATTACTTTGGTGCATCATATACGGTGGTGTTGCTGTGTTAGAGATTGCCTTTGGTCAAGAAAATAAGGCAGTCAAACTATTGCGTTTATTTCTAAATAGAATCAAAATAGTATCACAAATTTATAATTTTAATGCGAATGTTTCTGATTGTTGCTAAATATTTAATACCGAAAGGATTCCGTGGGGTAACAATTTACCCATTTGTTCTGGTAAAATATCGGGAAGATTTGAATGATAGTATTTTTATCAATCATGAAAAAATTCACATACGGCAGCAAGTTGAACTTTTAATTATTCCTTTTTTTATCTGGTACTTATCAGAATATTTTGTTCGGTTGCTTCAATATAGGAATGCAAATCTGGCCTATAGAAACATTAGTTTTGAAAGAGAGGCCTATTCAGAGGAATCAAATTTGTTATATCTAAATAACAGACCTTTTTATCGTTTTTGTAAATTTTTTTAATAACTGCAGTATTAGCAGCGCTAAGTATTCTTTTGACTCGGAAATACATTTAAAAACACGCTTTTAAAAATGTTTTTTTAGTTATTTTTTGAATTTTTCTACTTCTATCTTAGTCTTAACTTTTAATTTTTTCAATTATAAGCCTTCCATAAAGGTATCTTTTTTATTTATATTTAATTGTAAGAAATTATATTCTTAAAATTAAAATATATGTATTTCATCGACTATTTACACTTTTTAACGGTGTTTTATCAATTTTGTATGTTCTTTTTTTTGTAATTTTATTAAAACAATTTGAATTAGGTCTTATTTGGAAAATCCATTTGCTAATTAGCTGTTTCAAAACTCATTAGAGGTTTAGTGGATTTTTAAACATTAATACTATTTCAATTGGAGAATTAGAATATTATTTATTTCTAGGTAATTAATTTTAAATACAAGTTTATGTACCCAAAATTACTCAAAAGAATGTTGTTTATAAGTAGTGTATTATTCTTGCAGCAAACTGCTAATGCGCAAATGTACGTAAGCCCTAACAGTTATGTTTTTGCAAGCAATGAGGTTGTTTTTGTCAAGCAACAATTAGAGCTAAATGCTGCGAATAGTAATTTCTATTTAAGGAATGATGCTCAGCTATTGCAAGGCGCTACAACTGCTAGTACAAATAGTGGAGTAGGTAATCTATCGGTTTTTCAAGAAGGTTCTACCAACAATTTTCAATATAATTACTGGTGTTCCCCTGTAGGAGGTAATGTTGCCACAGCAGGAAATTCTCCTTTTGGGATAACTCAACTCAAAAATATAGTGGATTTAACAATAAGTAATGATCCGACCATTTTGGCAATGAACAACTATAATGGGACAGCAAGTCCTTTTGCAATTGCCCCTTTTTGGATTAATAAACTAGTGGCGTCATCAGGTTATACCAATTGGGCACAAGTTGGATCATCCTCAGCTATAAATGCAGGTGAAGGATTTACGATGAAAGGAACTTCAGGAGTAAATACAACTACTGTAAATGGGGTTCAAAATAATCCAGGGAGTAAACAGCGCTATGATTTTAGAGGAAAACCTAATGATGGGACCATTCCAATTACTGTTTTAAATCTGCAATTTACCTTGACAGGAAACCCTTATCCATCTGCAATCGATTTATCAGCTTTTTTAATTGAACAAACCAACTGTACTGGAATTGCCTATTTCTGGGAACAAGACAAATCAGTAAATTCACATTTTATTGCGGATTATAAAGGCGGTTATGGTACTTTTTCACCTGGAACAATTAATAGTAGTGGTATTTATGTTCCAGCAACATTTTATTCCTATGATGGTTCTGGTAATGAAGTTTCGACGACCGGCGCAGGAAACCCTTTTGAAAGACGTTTTTCTCCGGTAGGACAGGGTTTTATAATTGATGGATTAGTAAACGGTACTGTACAAATGAAAAATAGTTACAGAGTTTTTGTAAAAGAAGGAATAGCAAACAATTCTCAATTTGAAAGAACCTCCAATTCCAGTAAACCAAAAACAACTGAGACTTACCTTTCTAGCATTAAATCAGTATCTGGATTTGATTATAAAACGGTTAGTACAGCACCTACGCCACAAATACGATTTAATACTTTGTTGAATAATCAGGGGGTTCGCCAAATGGTCTTGGCATTTATTCCTGAAGCTACAGATGGTGTAGATCGAGCCATGGATGCCTTATCCTCGAGTGATGAAATGCCAGCTGATGTGTATTTTGTAATCAACGACGATGAGTATCTTATCAATGCAGTAAATTTTGATATGGACAAAAAAATTCCAATCGGATTTAAAAATACGGATACAGCAAATTTTAAGATTACGGTCAAAGGAATAGTAAATTTTACAGGTACAAATGCGGTTTATTTACACGATAAAACAACAGATTTGTACCATGATATTAAAAATAGTTTTTACGATTTAACATTGCCTGGGGGAGTAAACAATACCCGTTTCGAAATAACTTTTAAAAAAAATGTAACGCTAGGTGTAGACGAAACTACGCGTGAGAGCTTTGTAGTTTATCAAGATAATAAGGCAAAGAATTTAATTATTAGTAATCCATTATTAACAGATTTAGCAGCATGTAACTTGTATGATGTGGCAGGAAAATTGATTTTTAGTAAAAAAGATTTAGGAACCAATGCCACTTACAGTTTTCCTACCTCGGGACTTAGCACGGGTATTTACATTGTTAAAATAGCAAATAAAGATAAAATTGAAGTGGGTCAAAAAATAATTATCGAATAGAAAGAAAGACACTAATTAAACGAAATGCAATCTCTTTAGGTTGCATTTTTGGTATATATAATTTTACCTTTGTGCCAAAATTATTTATCTTGAATCAGCAACTAATATCTTCGTTTCTAAACTCCATTTCAGTAGCCATTAAACGGGAAGATTTGATTCACCCTTTTGTGTCCGGAAATAAATTTAGAAAGCTGAAGTATAATTTGCTCGATGCTAAAAAGGAAAAACACGAAACGGTGCTTACTTTTGGAGGCGCTTTTTCAAATCATATTGCAGCAGTAGCCTATGCTGGCAAAGAAAATGGATTTAAAACAATTGGTATCATTCGTGGCGAAGAGCTCCAAGATAAAATAACTGAAAATCCAACCTTGTTATTTGCTCAAAACTGTGGCATGCAATTTGAATTTATTTCAAGAGAAGAATATCGATCAAAAAACGAAACGTCTTTTTTAGAAAACTTAAAACAGCAATTTGGTGCTTTTTATCTAATACCTGAAGGCGGGACAAATGCGCTAGCGATAAAGGGTTGCCAGGAAATTCTAACTCCGGAAGATGCTGAATTTGATTATATTTGTTGCTCCATAGGAACAGGAGGAACGATTTCAGGAATTATCAATAGTGTTTTACCGCACCAAAAAGTTTTAGGATTTCCGGCTTTAAAAGGTGATTTTTTGAAAGATGAAATTCGTAATTTTGTCCACAATGACAATTGGGAGTTGATGAACGAGTATCATTTTGGAGGGTACGCGAAAGTTAACCCAATATTAATACAGTTTATTAATCATTTTTATGCTGAAAATAAAATTCCTTTGGACCCCATATATACTGGTAAGATGGTTTTTGGCGTTTTAGATTTGATTCAGAAAAATTATTTCCGTGATGGTTCAAAAATTTTACTAATTCACACTGGTGGACTTCAAGGGATTCAAGGAATGAATATGAAATTAAAAAACAAACATTTACCAACAATCAATAATAATGGTTAAAAAAATCCTACTAATCCTTGTACTACTTACTTTGATAGCTTGCAATGCTACAAAGCCAGTTATAGTTACAAAGAAGCCTCCTTTAAAACCTAAATCTGAGGTAGCTCGCGCAATAAAAAAACCTGCAGAGCCAAGTATTACTAAAGAAATTACAACTGTTGTAAAACCCGTGAAAAAGGACGCCAATACTAGAGAAACAGAAGTAATTGTATCCACTTCTAAAACGGTAGTTACGAATGATGTGATTGTTTTTTATATTTCCAAATTTAAAGAAATTGCAATGGCTAACATGAGAAATTATGGAATTCCGGCCAGTATTATTTTGGCTCAAGGGATTTTAGAATCTGGTGCTGGAAGAGGAGATCTAGCTGTAAGTGCAAACAATCACTTTGGAATCAAATGTCATGAAAGTTGGAAAGGAGAAAGCGTTAAACACGATGATGACTCTGATCAAGAGTGTTTTAGAAAATACAACAATCCATCAGAATCATTTAAAGATCACGCCCTGTTTTTGACTGGACGCCCTAGATATTCTAAATTGTTTGATTTTTCAAAAGGCGATTATAAGGCTTGGGCCAAAGGGCTTCGAACTGCAGGTTATGCTACTGATCCTAGATATCCAGACAAACTGATTTCTTACATAGAACGTTACAAATTAAATCATTATGACAAGCAGGTTTTGGATGATAATTATGTGGCAAAAGAAAAAGAAATGGTAGAAGATTTAACAGTCGAATCAAGAGAGATAGCAGCAACCGATTTGTTGTCCTATGTGGTTCAAAAAGGAGATACCCTTTATTCTATTTCAAAAAAATTCGATTTAAAAGTTGAGGTTTTAAAACAAAAAAATAATCTACCTGATAATACCCTTTCCATCGGACAAAAATTAGTCGTGAATTAAGTAAATAACACAAAAATATATTTCGTTACATGTTATATCAAAGAAGTAGTCAGCTTTTTGCTGAAGCAGAAAAAGTAATACCTGGAGGCGTCAACTCTCCTGTTCGAGCTTTTAGAGCAGTAGGAGGAACCCCAATTTTCGTAAAAAGTGCGAAAGGCGCTTATTTATATGATGAAGATGGAAACCGTTTGATTGATTATATCAATTCTTGGGGACCAATGATTTTAGGACACGCGTATGAACCGGTTGTACAAGCCGTGATAGAGAAAGCGAAGTTAGGAACCTCGTTTGGAATGCCAACAGAATTAGAAACGCAAATTGCAGCTTTAGCGGTTGCCATGGTTCCAGGAATCGATAAAATTCGATTTGTAAACTCGGGTACTGAGGCTTGTATGAGCGCCATAAGACTAGCTCGTGGATATACAAAAAGAGATAAAATAATAAAATTTGCTGGCTGTTATCATGGTCATTCCGACTCTTTTTTAATTCAAGCGGGAAGTGGAGCGATTACATTTGGTTCACCAAATAGTCCCGGAGTTACAGCTGGAACTGCAAAGGATACGTTATTGGCGCGTTACAATGATCTAGAAAGTGTAGCAACATTGATTCAAGCCAATAAAGATGAAATAGCAGCTATTATTGTAGAACCTGTAGCAGGGAATATGGGCTGTATTCCGCCAAATAATGGATTTTTAGAAGGCTTACGCCAAATGTGTACTGATAATGGCATATTGTTGATTTTTGATGAGGTAATGACTGGATTCAGACTATCAGCGGGTGGTGTTCAGGAATTGCTTAATGTAACCTCAGATATTGTTTGCTTTGGAAAAGTAATAGGCGGAGGGTTACCTGTTGGTGCTTTTGCTGCACGTTCAGAAATAATGGATTATTTAGCTCCACTAGGTCCTGTTTACCAAGCAGGAACTTTGTCGGGAAATCCTTTGGCCATGGCCGCAGGATTAGCCATGTTGCAAGCGTTAAATGCAAACCGAGAAATTTTTACCCGCTTAGCAGAGAAAACAGCATATTTGGCTGCAGGAATCGATAAAGTACTTACAGCAAACGGTGTGGCTTTTACCATAAATACTATTGGATCTATGATTTCAATACATTTTGATGCTGCTCCAGTGGTTGATTTTCAAACCGCAGCAAAGGGTGATAACGAAACATTCAAGAAATTTTTCCATGGCTTGTTGCATGAAGGGATTTATATTGCTCCCTCAGCTTATGAAACGTGGTTTATTACCGATGCATTAACCTACGAAGACCTTGATTTTACGATTCAGGCTATTAATAAAGTTTCAAAAACATTTTAAAATTAAAAAAGACCCGAAAGGGTCTTTTTTATAATATGTAATGAAATAAGTCTAGAGAATGAACTACTTTTTTCCATGAATTGTAGTTAGTTTTTGGTTTTATGGTGGGCCATTCTTTTGTTCATACGTTGATTTCTTTGGTCTTTTATATCTTCCCATCTTTTAAATTGATCAACAGAAAGTACTTTTTTCATTCTTTCTTTCATCACGATTTGCTCGTCTAGCATTCGACTTTTTTTAGCAAACTTTTCATCAGCAGTGAATTGTATTTTAGTTGTATCCTTGTTAGCCTTGCGTTCATTCATTCGGGCTTCTTTTTTAGTGCCTTGCTCGGCAATAATTTTGCTCATCTCTTTTTGTTGAGTGGCTGTTAAGTCCAAATCTAAAGTCATCTTTTTTAAGTGTAACTCATTTCTTTGTTCAGAGGTCATCTGTTCCATTTGGGTTCTTTCAGATCTTACTTTTTTTTCTTGTGCCAAGCTTGTCATTCCAACAAGTAAAACTAAGGCGATAAGTACTTTTTTCATTTGTATTTTTTTAGGTTTATAGAGATAAGATGATGATGCCCTTAAAAAGTTTAATCGTTAACAAAAGTTTATCGTTTAGTTGTCTTGCTTACATAATCTATAAATCAAATTTTTAGGAACTTAAAGCTTCATTTGTAGCAAAGTTTTGAGCAATTTGAAAACGTATTAGCAGCGAAGGAAGTAACGTAATTTGATACTTATTACAACTTTTAAAACCAAAAATAGGTTTATATCGTATCTAATTCAATAAACTAAAAATCACACAACAATGAAAAACAAAACCCTCAATTTAGGAATTGCCTCCATTATGGGATTGGCCTTGTTATCTCTTACTGCAATTTCTTGTAATAATGATGATACAAGCGATATGATGTCTACGGCTACGGCACCAGATGTAAATTTTACAGCATTAGCAAGTAATAACACGATTCTTACGTACAATGCTAAAAATTTAGCTACATCAACTTCAAGCACTGCAATTGTTGGTTTACCAGCATCAGAAAATATTGTAAGTATTGATTATAGACCTGCTACAGGGCAATTATACGGACTAGGTTCTTCAAGCAGACTTTATCTAATTAATGAAAAAAGTGGAGTAGCAACAGCATTAGGATCTGCCTCTTTCTCTCCTACAATTGCAACTACCAATGCATCTGTAGATTTTAATCCTACAGTAGACAGAATACGATTAGTAACTGATTCAGGACAGAACTTAAGATTACACCCTGAGCTTGGTATCGTTGTAGCTACTGATGGAGTTATAAATGGTGGAGCTAATGCTAAAATTGGTGCAATAGCTTATACCAATAGTATGGCTGGTGCTTCAACGACTGTGTTGTATGATATTGATTTTGATCAAGATAAACTATATATGCAAAATCCGCCTAATGATGGAGCGTTACAGCTAGTAGGTAATTTAGGAGTAAATTTTGAAGGAGTAGGCGATATGGATATTATGCCTGACAATACTATAGCTCTTGCGGTAACTAATAGTAATTCAATTTCTAGTTTGTTCAGTATAGATTTAATGACTGGTAAAGCGGTTAACGTTGGTAAATTTACTGCGTCAGTAATCAGTATTGCATTCAAAACCAATCCTATTGCTTATGCTACAACTGCAACAAACATGTTGGTACGTTTTAACCCAACCAATGGAACGAATAATTCGGTAGCTTTAACAGGTTTAGCTACAAACGAAACAATAGTTGGTATCGATTTTAGACCAGCAAACGGAAGTTTGTATGCAGTTTCTAACCAAAGTAGATTGTTTACTGTAAATACAGCTAGCGGAGCATTAACTGCTATTGGAACAGGTTTGACGCCAGCATTATCAGGTACATCTTTTGGATTTGATTTTAATCCAACGGTTGATAGAATTAGATTGGTGAGTAACACAGGCCAAAACTTACGATTACATCCAGACTTAGGGACGGTTGTCTCAGTTGATGGTAACTTGAATCCCGGTACTCCATTCGTAACAGGAGCAGCATACACTAATAATTTTGCTGGAGCAACAACAACTGCTTTGTTTGTAATAGATTCTCAGATGGATGCTTTATTTCGTCAAGATCCCCCAAATAACGGTACATTAGTTTCTATTGGAAATTTAGGAGTAAATGTTGATGCAGATAGCGGATTTGATATTGGAGGAACAAGTACTACTGCTTTTGCATTATTAAAAGTAAACAATGTTACTGGTATCTATACTATTAACACGGTAACTGGAGCTGCAACCAAAGTGGGAGATTTAAATATTCAAGCTACTGCAATGGCTGTTGGTTTAGGTTTTTAATACAAAGAAATAGTTTTGATTTAGTAATTAAACCGACTCTTTATTTTAGAGTCGGTTTTTTTATAGCGTAATGAAAACAAAAAAGGAACTCCATTACGAAGTTCCTTTTTGATATTCTGATATAAAATAAATTACTCTTTCAATCGACAACTCTTTAAATCTCCTTCAACAACTACTTCGGTCAATCCCAAAGAAGATAGGTTTTTCATAGCTTTGTCCCATTTTTTACCGCTCAATCCAGAGGCCATTTTTAGTGCGCCAAACTCCATTTGGTTGTTGTTGTTTTGTAATAACACAACAATCAATTTCTCATCTTCTTCTAATTCAATTTTAACCTGTTTTTTCTCCGGTCGCATTTGAGGGAATAATAACACTTCTTGAATAGATGAGTTGTTGGTCAAATACATCATCAAACGATCCATTCCTATTCCTAATCCAGAGGTTGGTGGCATTCCGTACTCTAATGCTCTCAAGAAATCTTCATCAATAATTCCGTTTGCTTCAACATCTCCTTTTTCAGACAAACGCATTTGCTCTTCAAATCGTTCTCTTTGGTCAATAGGATCATTCAATTCAGAGTACGCATTGGCTACTTCTTTTCCACAAACCATTAATTCAAAACGTTCTGTAAGTTCCGGATTATCTCGGTGTTGCTTGCAAAGTGGTGACATCTCTTTTGGATAATCCGTGATAAAAGTGGGTTGAATATAATTTCCTTCGCATTTGGCGCCAAAGATTTCATCAATCAATTTTCCTTTCCCCATGGTTTTATCCACGTCAATTCCCATTCCTCTTGCTGCTTCAAACAATTCGGTTTCATCTTTTCCAGAAATATCAAAGCCTGTAAAATGCTTAATAGAATCTGTCATCGTTACGCGGGCATAAGGGGCTTTAAAGTCTACTTTATGTTCGCCAAAAGTAGCTTCACTTGTTCCATTTACACTAACAGCGCAATGTTCGAGTAAGTTCTCCGTGAATTTCATCATCCAGTTGTAGTCTTTGTAGGCTACATATATTTCCATGGCAGTAAATTCAGGATTGTGCGTACGATCCATTCCTTCATTACGGAAGTTTTTCGAAAATTCATACACGCCATCAAATCCGCCAACAATCAATCTTTTTAAATACAACTCATTTGCAATACGCATGTACAAAGGCATATCAAGTGAATTGTGATGTGTAATAAAAGGGCGCGCCGCTGCACCACCAGGAATAGGCTGTAAAACAGGTGTTTCTACCTCTAGATATCCCGCATCATTAAAGAAACTACGCATCGCATTGAACAATTTTGTTCTTTTGATAAACGTTTCTTTTACGTGATCGTTTACTGTCAAATCCACATAACGACGGCGGTATCTTTGTTCTGGATCAGCAAAAGCATCGTACGTTTTTCCATCTGCATCCGTTTTTACTACCGGAAGCGGTTTCAAGGCTTTTGCCAAAACCGTCAATCCATAAACATGAACCGAGATTTCTCCCACTTGCGTTTTAAAAACCGTTCCGCGAACCCCAATAAAATCCCCAATATCCAATAGTTTTTTGAAAACCACATTGTACATTGTTTTTTCCTCATCAGTCGAAATATCATCTCTCGAAACATACACCTGAATACGCCCTTCAGCATCTTTTAATTCCGCAAACGAAGCTTTTCCCATGATGCGCTTTCCCATCAAACGGCCTGCTAAAACGACTTCTTTTCCTTCATACTTTTCAAAATCGGCTAGGATTTCGCTAGAATAAGCGGTTGTAATAAATTCGGCTGCGGGATAAGGCTCAATGCCTAAATTGCGTAATTCGGTAAGTGCTTCTCTTCGTAATATTTCTTGTTCGGATAATGCCATTTTATGCTGATTTTAAGAGCGCAAAGATACTATATAAGTTTTTAAATTTAAAGTTTAAAATGTATCGTTTTTTGAAGCACAATATTTCGTTTTTTCAAGACGATTTGTCCCGCTATTCGCTCTATCTTTTTTTCTTGTTCAAAAAAAACAAGAAAAAAAGGATGCCGCTGCGAACGAAGTTCACTGAACTCCGATTAAAATAAATGTATAGTGAAGTAATCGGGGCTATGCTACAATTTTTGTTTTCAAAAGAACATGAAAAATAGTACAAATCATGTATATTTGAAACCAAATCATTTTACAAACATTCCAATGAAAAAATATATTGCGATATTTTTATTCGTATTTCTAGCCAGTTGCCAAGTAACAGAAACCATCCATTTGAACCAAGACGGAACTGGAAAAATTGAAATTAGCAGACTTCGTGAAGAACAAAGTTACATGCAGCTTATGGGTGAAGAATATTCTAAAGAAGAAATTTTTAAGGATACCACCTACGTTTTTCAGGATTTGATAGCAAAGCATTCCGAAACGTTTTCCAGATTGCCAGCATTTGAAAAAGCCATTTTTCAAAAATTCAACACGGTAAAAGTACACAATAAGAAAAGCTCATTAGACAAAGAATTTCGCACAACCATAACTCAAAATTTCACTACAATATCCGAAGTAGCTGATTTATACAAAACCGAGGAATACGCGGATGACATCGAGAATAATTACGCATTGGTTGCCGAAGAACATTATTATAGTGTCAGTTTTACTTTTGATGGCACTACATTTAAAAGAATTGTCAAAATTACAGATGCAGAAGAATTAAAAAAGCAACAAGAAGAAATGGAATCACTCAAGAAGCGCTTTTCAACATTCAAAGGAACGCAGCAATATATTTTGAAGTATTATTTTCCTAGAAAAATAAAATCAGTGAACAATCCTAAAGTGATAGTTAGCGCAGACGGAAAATCATTGCAAGCCACTTTTTTTATAACAGATTGTTTAGCGAATCCTGAAATTACAGCTCTGGAAGTTGTTTTAGAGTAAGGACTTGTTTTGCTAGTTGCAGGTGCAACTTTTCTTCAGAACTTTGTACCTTTGTCACTGCTAATAGTAATGCGAGTCTAATTTCTGGCTTATTTTACATTATTACTCGATTGACAAATGAATAAAACCATCCAACTTCAAGATTTAGGAACAAAAGATTACAAGGAAACTTGGGAATATCAAGAAGAACTCTTTAAAGGCATTGTCGATTTAAAAATTAGAAATCGCAGAGAAGATCTTGAATTACCAACTCCGAATTATTTTCTTTTTGTGGAGCATCCACACGTATATACCTTAGGAAAAAGTGGCGATTTAAGTAATTTGCTTTTATCTGAAAAACAATTGGAAGCAAAAGGCGCTACTTTCTACAAAATCAATCGTGGTGGTGATATTACCTATCACGGGCCCGGACAAATTGTGGGTTATCCTATTCTAGACTTAGAAAATTTTTTTACGGATATTCACAAATACTTGCGCTTTCTGGAAGAAGCTATTATTCTTACGTTGCATGAATACGGAATCATTTGCGGGAGGAGCGAGGGCGAAACTGGAGTTTGGTTAGGAGCAGGTACACCATTTGCCAGAAAAATTTGTGCGATGGGCGTTCGTGCTTCCCGCTGGGTAACCATGCACGGATTTGCATTAAATGTAAATGCCGATTTAGGTTACTTCGATAATATCATTCCGTGTGGCATTCGAGGAAAAGCAGTAACTTCATTGAATGTGGAACTTGGAGTCGAAAAAGTAGATGAAGAAGAAGTGAAAGATAAAATCCTGAAACATCTCACTCATTTGTTCGAAGCTACATTCGAGAAATCTTAAATCAAAAATCGTAAATCGGCAATCAAAAATCAAAAGAATATTGTTCTGGCAATAATCGAAAAGTCATTCGGTGGTATTTTGTTACTCCATATTTTCTAATGGCCTCACGATGTTCGTTAGTAGGGTAGCCTTTATTCTGTTTCCAATTGTACATTGGGAATTCTTCATGAATTGTATTCATGTATTCATCGCGATAGGTCTTGGCTAATACAGAAGCAGCAGCAATACTCATGAATTTTGAATCTCCTTTTATAATACTAGCATTTGGTATTGAATTTAAAATTTCTATTTCAGCAGCTGTAAAAATTCGACCACCACGATTTTTTATGCCACCTTTTGCTATAAAAGGACTATTTCCGTCTATAATAATTGAGACGGGTCTGGGATCTAATTTTAATATACATTCTTGCATCGCTTTTATAGAGGCGTTCAAAATATTTATTTCATCAATAATAAAAGGCTCAAGATGGGTAACAGTAAATGAAATGCATTGTTGTTCTATAATAGGTCTTAGTTTTTCACGTGCCTTTTCAGATAATTGTTTGCTGTCGTTTAGTGTGCTGTTTAGAAAATAGTCAGGAAGTATCACCGCTGCTGCAGTAACAGGTCCAGCAAGACAACCTCGTCCCGCTTCATCGGTTCCGGCTTCTAAATTTGGTGTTAAATAAAAGGATGTTAACATTAAATTAATTTTGACAAAAATATGATTATATATTTAAATACTTACATTAATAGGTGTGGTAAGAATAAAGTATTGAAGTATATGTTTTTTTTATGTAAATCTGTTATTGATTATATTTTGTTAAATTATCTTAATGACTTGTTTGTTTAAGATATAATTATGATTTTTGTGAAATAACTAATTCAAATTAATACATATGAAATCAAAGTTTACATGGATTTTAACGCTATCCTTAGCGTTCTTTATTCAGTTTTCGTTTGCACAAGAAAAAACAGTGCAGGGTGTTGTCTCTGATAATGGACTTCCATTACCTGGTGTTTCAATATTTGTAAAGGGAACTAAGAGAGGTGTTCAAACCGATTATGACGGAAAATATTCTATTAAGGCTACTGCTGGCGAAACGCTGCAGCTTTCTTTCGTAGGGTATAAATCTAAAAGTGTTATTGTTGGTGCTTCCAGCACTATTAATGTTCAGATGGAAGATGATGTTCTACAATTGGAAGGTGTTGTGGTTACCGGTTATCAAACACTGAAAAAAGAGCGAGCAACCTCCGCAATCGCATCTGTAAATGTTGAGGAACTTGAAGAAAGAGCGCAGGCATCTATTGTTCAAAACCTGCAAGGGATGGTTGCTGGACTTAATATTGCTACAGGTTCAGGGCAGCCTGGATCAGATAGTACTATATTATTAAGAGGTGTTGGTTCTTTGAATGGTAATATTGAACCGCTTATTATTGTGGATGGTATGCCTGTTGACGAGGATGGTTTTAGATCTATCTCTCAAACAGATATTGTATCTACTTCCGTGTTGAAAGATGCTGCAGCTACTTCTATTTACGGAAATAGAGGTGCTAACGGTGTAATAATCATCGAGACTAGAAGAGGAAAATTTGATCAAGATCTTGATGTTAAATACCAAACTCAATATGGTATTTCTAATTTACAAGATTTTAGAATAGATGTTATGAATACTTCTCAACTCCTAAACTTTCAAAGAGCTAATAAGGTAGGATTTGGAGGAACAGGTAATCCTACTCAAGCAGGACAACCTTTAACAGATGCGCAAATTGCAGCTCAGTTCAATACCAATTGGAGAGATCAGTTTTTCAGAACTGGTACAACACAGCAGCACGATCTATCTTTTTCTTCCGGATCTAAAAATACTAAAAATTATACGTCTATTGGTTTCTTAGATCAACAAGGTATTTTTATTGCTTCTACTTTTAAGCGTTTTAATTTTAGAAATAATTTTACTGGGAAAAGTAGTAATGGTAAATTTAATTACTCTTCAGGATTAAGTGCAAACTTTACAAGAAGTAACAACGTTGCTGGTGCTGGTGGGAATAATACCTTTTTCCAACCGTTTACTGCTGCAATTAGAGGTTTACCTTACTTAGATCCGTCTACCGCGTTAACTTTAACAGGAGCTCCGATTGTTGATAATGCTCCATTGATTCTTTTAAATTCACTTGCTTTTAATGACAATTTTGATGATGAGCTTAAGATATTAGCAAATTTCACTGCTGATTATAAAATTACAAAGAATCTTACTGCTGGAATTAACTTAGGTGTTGATTATTCATCATTCACTACTCTTAATGTTACTGATCCAAGAAGTTTCCTTGGTCCATACCAAACAAACATTAATGCACAGTATGGTGGTATCTTTGGAGAGTCATATACACGTGACTTTAGATTTAACAGTAATACTTACCTTAAATATAGCAAAACTTTTGCTGATAAACACACTTTTGATGCGGGTCTATATTTAGAATATTACAAAGCTCATTTTAACGGATTTAACTATCAAAAACGTGGTTTAGATCCAAGAGCGTTAGGTACAGGTGCAGCTTTTATTACTCCTGTTATTGAGCCTATTGTTGATCCGATTGCATTCCAGTATGTTCCTACTATTGGTTCTTTTAAAGTTCAGGAAGGTTTATTTTCTTATTTTGGCGCAATCAATTACGACTACGATAGTACTTATGGTTTAAGTTTAACTGTAAGAAGAGATGCTTCTTTTAGATTCGTTGATGATAATAAGTGGGGTACTTTTTGGTCAGTTGGAGGTCGTTGGAATTTATCCAAAGAGGAGTTTTTAGAGGATTCTAAAGTTTTTAGCGCCTTAAAATTACGTGCTTCTTATGGTACTTCTGGTAATCAGCGTGTAAATAATGCGCAGTATAGTGCACTTTTATTACCATATACAACTTATGCAGTAGGAACAGGTTATAACGGTACAGCTTCAACAGTATTATCGCAAATCGCTAATCCTGACGTAAAATGGGAAGAGATTTCTCAGGCTAACATTGGTCTTGATTTTGCATTATTTAATTCTAAAGTTAGCGGAAGTCTAGATGTGTACAGAAAACTTACTGAAGATCTATACCAAGGTAATCCAGTTTCTCCTGTTCAAGGTACATCATCAATTGATGCTAACGTAGGGTCTCTAGAAAACAGAGGAGTCGAATTAGCTCTTAACTACGATGTATACAGTAAAGATTCTTGGAAAATTGGTGTAGGAGGTAATGTGTCTTACAACAAAAACAAAATTCTTGAGTTGCCAGAATCTGCTAATGGACTAATTTTTGCTGGTGGTTCTACAGCAATCGCAGAGGGCCAGCCAGTTGGTGCATTTTATGTGAATGAATATGCAGGGGTAAATCCTGCAAACGGTAATCCTTTATTCAAAACAAAAAATGGTGGATTAACTGAAATTTTAGCCGATGCAAATAGAGTTTTCACTGGTGAGCAACTTTATCCTATTTGGCAAGGTGGTTTTACTTCTAGTGTCTCTTACAAAGGATTTAACCTTTATACACAATGGAGTTTCGTTGCAGATCTTTCTAGAAATAACTTAGATTTAGCAACATTAGAGAGTGTTACAAATATCGCAGATGGTGGTAACCGTGCTGTTTCTATTCAAAACGCATGGACTACTCCAGGTCAAATTACATCAATGCCAAGAATTGGTAACGGTTTAAACGAGATCAGTTATATCAACAGTACTGATAGATATTTAGACGATGCATCTTATTTAAGATTGAGAAACGTAAGTTTTTCTTATGCTTTTGATAAGAAAACGTTGGCAGATATTTCATTTCTAAAAGGATTGAAATTTTATGTGCAAGCAGAAAATTTAGTAACCTTTTCAAAATGGAGAGGTTGGGATCCTGAAGCTGGATTTAGAGGAACAGATAGAGGGAATTATCCAACGCCTAGAATTGTAACTTTTGGTACAGTAATTAATTTTTAATACACAATTATGAAAAAAATAAGTAAAATAGTTTATTTACTATTACTCGCTACAGTATTTTCTTGTAATGATGCTACTGATATACTTCAGGAGGGAATCATATTTGAAGAAGATGCATACATCACGTTAAAAGATTTAAATACGGGTCTTAATGGAGCTTATGCTGCGTACAGCCCTGATGCAGGAAATGGCTCAATTTTATTCAACGATCTTTTCACTGACAACATGAGACGTGGAGCTAGTAACACTGGTGGTGGTACAGAAACGTACCAGTGGCTTTTACAGCCAAATTCAGCTTCTCCTACTCAGATTTGGGGTAACAGATATGCTGCTATAAATAGAATTAACCGTACTCTTGCGGCATATGATCGTATTTTTCCAACTCTTTCTACAGTTGCAGACAAAAGTGCCGCAGCCCATACTAAAGCTAATTTGTTAGCTTTGAGAGCTTTGTGTCATTTTGATCTCTTTCAGTACTTTACTCCAAATTATAAAAACCCATCTGGATTATCTGTAATTAAAATGGATTTTGTTCCTGCAGATTATAAGTTGGTTTATCCACGTAATACTGTTAGTGAGATTTTAGATTTTGTATCTGCGGATTTGAATCAAGCTTTGACTTTATTTAATCCAACTTCAACGACTTATACGGGTAAGTTTTATTTAGGGGTTAATGCAGTTAATTTCATTAAATTGAAAATTGCTTTACTAAAAGGAGATTATCCTAATGCACAAACGCTTGCGCAGACACTTATCACTGCACCTGGCGTACCTGCTTTGACTATAAAAACTGCGTATCCAAATATGTTTTTAGATACTGCTGACGGTGAATCTTTTTTCACGCTTTCACGATTGGCAGGAAACAATACGATAGGTTCGTTGTATTACTTTAACGTAGGACCTACAACGCCAATATACGATGGTTCTAGTGAATTGTATAATTTGTACGATCCAGCAGACGTTCGACGTTCTGTTATCTTTAGAGCTGTCGATGTAAACGCGGGTAGTTTTCAGCTTAATAAATATAAAGGAAAAGGTACTAGTACTAACCTTCTTAATGATATTAAAGTTTTTAGAACTTCTGAAATTAAGTTAATTTTAGCGGAGTGTAAGGCTCGAAATGGTAATTTAACTGGTGCTGCAACGGATGTTAGGGATTTGAGAGCTTTGAGAATTGCACCTACTGTTCCATTACCGGTTTATGCTGATTTAAATGCCGCATTAACTGATATATTATTAGAAAGAAGAAAAGAGTTTGCCTTTGAAGGGCATAGATACCTTGATATCAAGAGAATTGGTGTTGAGATAAATGTTGGAATTAACAGAAATGCGAATGACGCAGCAACTTTTTCTGCTCAATTAGCGTTAAGTCCAACTGACTATAGATTTACATTCCCAATACCACAAACTGAAATTTTTGCTAATCCTACAATCGTGCAAAATCCAGGATATAATTAATATTTAAATTTAAAACAAATGAAAAAACTTATTTTAATTCTCGGTGTTTTTGCAGCCCTCGTTGGCTGTAGTGCCGATGAGCAAGCTACATATCAAGACAGCCAAGCTTTTGTTGGTTTCATTAGTAGCTCTGTTGATTTGAAGGTTCCCATAAACGCTTCAAGTAGCGTAGACTTAGTATTGCGTGCTAGTAATAAATCTAGTGTAGCGCGTACGTACAATGTTTCAGTGATTGCAACGGAAACTGATGCTAATATTGCGACTTATTCTTTTCCTGCAACATTTACAATTCCTGCAGATAGTTACACGGGAACTTTAACAATTACAGGAACTGACAACAATCTTATAGATTCTAGAATCAGAAAGCTTACTCTTCAAATTTCTGGATTTGGAGCTAACGAAAGTTTTGATAATAACAAAGTTGTGGTCAATATTGTTGAGTTTTGTGCTGTTAATCCCGTTGCGTTCTCTGGTAATTTTTCATCAAATACATGGTGGGCTGGTCAAAAGGTTAACCAGGTTGTAGCAGGTTCTGCGGCAAATACGTTATCTATCAAAGGCTTTTTTAGTGATAACGCTACTAATCCTGATTTCATTATTACATACAATCCAAACAATAATAATAGGGTTACTTTCACTGAAGTGTTCACTGGTTCTACAGCTGCACAAGGTCCAATCTTTGCTCGTATGTCAACTAACGCTGCGAACGTTTCGTCAGTTGATGCTTGTACTGGCAGAGTGAATTTATGGGTAAATTACTTTATTCCTAATGTTGGAAGTTATGGTGATAAAAACGAGATATTTATTAAACAATAAATAACTTCTAATTTAAATCAAGCCGTTTCTTAATTGAAACGGCTTTTTTATTGATTTAAGAAATTATAGTTTTCTTTGTTACTTTGATTTTTAAATTTTTATTTGAATAATTAACATTTTTTTTTATTTGTTTCATTTCATTTTCCAATATTTCATCTAGATTTGTGCATAAACAATTAAATTATGAATAAATACTTTTACTTATTTATTTTTTCATCGTTTTTTTCATACTCTCAGTCAATAGAGCAGAGAAAAGCTGTAATTGAAAAATCTGATATCCCTACATTAAAGCAATTGTCTGAGCAATTTCACATTTCATATTTAGCGCGGCAAGAAAGAGTAGATAGATTTTTACTTAAAAATCCTGAAGTTGTAGCTAGAAATAGTAGTGATGGCGTTCTTGAAGAGATTTATGATATTTCTCCAAACGGGGAAATTAAATACTACAAGACCTATAATGAAGGTGCTGCTACAACCGCTAGAGCAACGGCATTGTATTCCGATGGTAGTTTAGGTTTGAATGTGCAAGGTCAAGGAATGGTAGCTTACGTTTGGGATGGTGGTTCCGCTAGGACTACGCACAAAGAGTTTCCAAATGGGAAAATAATTAATGCTGACGGTTCACCTCAAGAGGAGCACGCTGGTCATGTCATGGGTACGATTGTTGCTCAGGGAATTGACGCTAGATTACGGGGTATTGCGTTTAATGCTAGTGGCGTTTCTTATAAATGGGATGATGACTTAAATGAAATGGCTACTGAAGCTGCTAATGGTATGCTAGTGTCTAATCATTCTTATGGTCCTGGAGAGAATCCTAGATATCTTCTAGGTGCCTATAATTCAACTGCTAGATCGTTTGATAATATAGCTTCTGCAGCTCCTTATTACCTTGCTGTTGCTGCAGCTGGTAATGATAGGAACGATTTTTTTGATGCGGATCTTAGGTCGTATTTAGAAGAAAAAGGTGGTTATAACTTAATAAAGGGAATGGCAAATGCTAAGAACATTTTAACTGTAGGTGCAGTTAGTCAAGTTTCAAATTACAGTTCTGCGGGCAATGTTATTATGACTGCGTTTAGTAGTTACGGTCCTACGGATGATGGTAGGATTAAACCTGATTTAGTAACTAAAGGACAAAATGTAAGATCCACAACAGTTCAGACCGATGAATCTAATGCATCTTTATCAGGAACATCCATGGCATCACCTGGTATTGCAGGAGTGGCACTTTTATTACAGCAATATTATTATTCATTAAATAATGAATTTATGAGGGCTGCTACTCTAAAAGGATTGATGCTTCACACTACTGATGAGGCAGGAGATTTTGAGGGTCCAGATTATGCTTTTGGATGGGGTTTAGTAAATGCAGAAAGAGCAGCTTCTTTAATACAGTCGGATAAAGAAGCAGTAGCTGTGATTGAAGAGTTAGAATTGGTAGAAGGAGAAACTTATACAAAAACAATTGCTGCCTCAGGCTCAAGCCCACTCTTGATATCAATTTCATGGACTGATAGGTTTGGGAGTGCTAATAATTCTATTGTAGATCCGACAAAATTGGATTTAGTTAACGATTTAGATGTTAGAGTTACTAAAGGGGAAGAAATTTTTTATCCATGGACATTAAACCCTATTGTTCCTGCCGATCCAGCCGTTCGTAGTTCTGATAACTTTCGTGATAATTACGAAAAAGTCCAAATAGATAATCCGAATGGGACCTGCAAGATTACCGTGAGTCATAAAGGTGTCCTAGCAGGCGGAGGTAAACAGAAGTACTCATTAATTGTGTCTGGACCACCCGTAACACTTTCTGCTCAAGACTTTGCAGCTGATAAAGATGCAAGTAGCATTTTTCCTAACCCTACGGATTCTAAATTAAATATTGATAATAGTAATTTTAATGAAATTACAAGTGTTGAAATTTTGGACATTAGCGGAAAGGTAATTGATAAAATTTCAGATTTAAATCAAAAATCGATTGATGTCTCTAAATTAAATAGTGGACTTTATTTTGTTAGATTTTCTACAAGCGATGGAATTATCGTCAAAAAGTTTATTAAGAAATAAATCTGTTGTTTAGTAAAAAGCGGTTATCGAAGTTATTCGATAACCGCTTTTTTTTCTATTATTGATATGTCTGGTCCTGAAAAAGTGATACAGAATTAATAAAAAATAAAAGTACAATTTTTAAACAGTAATAAGCTCTGGTTTATTACTGTTTTTTGTTTTATATGTTCTCATTTTAATTTTATTTTGTTCGTGCATTTCATTAGGCGTAAGCATATAATTGGAATAATGTGGTCGTTATGTATTAAAAATAGTAATTGATTCTTTTACAATTTGTTTCATAAGTTTTAAATCCAAGTTGTATTTATCAATCATAAATTCTTGTTTTATGATACCATTTATTCTTTCAGCCACTGCATTCTCATATGGATCAGAGTTTTGCGTCATACTAGGAAGTATTCCGTTTTTTTTCAGAATACTTTGATAGTTATTTGCACAGTATTGTAAACAACTATCTGAGTGATGTATTAAAGATATTGCCTTGTTTTGCCTTTGACTAATTGCCATTTTAAGTGCAACGACACTACTCTGTACATTCATATTATCAGTAACATTATACCCCATAACCTTTTTGGAATAAGCATCTGTAACAATACTTAAATAGCAAGGTTTCTCTTTCTTGCCAATGTAAGTTATATCGGAGACCCAGACTTGCTCAGGTCTGTTAATCTGTAATTTGAGAATATGGTTTTGGTGTTTTCTAAATCGATGATGAGAATTAGTAGTTATGTGATAAGACCGTTTTGGCTGAATCAATAAATGATTAGCTCTGAGAATGTCGAATAACTTATCCCTTCCAATATTCATTAATTGAAGTTCTTCCAATAAAATATGATAGGTCTTTTTAGTTCCAAGCCTAGGCATTGATTTTCTGACTTCAAGAACCATTGAAACTACTTCGGTAGCTTTAGTTTGTTTTATTGCTTTTGTTTTAATTTTTCGATAATAAACCTGTCTGTCTACCCAGAACAAATAAAAGGCAAATATTAATGTTTGTTGTTCTTTTTGTCTAAAATGGTCGATTGTTCGGGTGAGGAGTTTTTTCGTATATCGATTTGATATTCTTTTTCAGCAATATCAATCATCATATCGAAAATGATCGCCTTCTTATCGGAAACGAAAGCATGTTGTTCCAAAAATGACTTCTGTTTCTCTAGAAGTTTTACTTTGGCTTCAAGCTCCATTATCTTTTGTTCTGGTGACTTTGGCATAGTTGAAGGGGTTTGGTTTTCCCAATCAAAGTTACCAAATTTTCTTAACCAATTTAGAATAGTTGCTTGACTTTGAATACCGTACTGTTTTCTGACTTGAGTAACGGTTGTAAAACTTTTTTCGATTTCACTAACAATTTGAAGCTTTAGCGACAAACTATAATCTCGCTGACTTCGTTTTACATAATTTGTTTTTCTTCATAACGATTGTTTTTGTGTATCGTTATTTCAGGACGGGACATTATTTACATCTCTTCATCATCACAAATTTTTTTTCAAATTCAAAAAATGTATTATTAGTTTTCAATTTTATTATTTTAAAATATAACTCAGGTTTTGGTTGATAAAATTTATCTTTGTCTCATAATAATTAGTATTTATCAAATGAAAAATTTTATTTTATTTTTTTTTATAGTGTGTCCATTATTTTTTTTTGCTCAAGTAAATAATGAAACTAGTGTACAGAAACGTAAATCAATTAGAATTGTTGATACACTTAAAAATAAAAAAATCGCATCTATCGATCTTTATAAAGTAATTTCTATAGAAAACGATACTACGTATATTGATACTTCACTAACTATTCAGAAAGAGTACAGTCATAATTATTTACGAAAAGATATTTTTGGATTGCTACCGTTTGCCAATGATGGACAAACCTACAATACATTGCAATACAGTCTAACTGATGTATCGCCTTATCCTGAATTTGGTTTTAAAGCCAAGCATTTTAATTTTTTAGAAGCCAATCAAATAAGGTATTATTCCGTTGCTACTCCAGTTACAGAATTATATTTTAAAACAACAATCAGTAAAGGACAATCTGTAGATGCGTTTATTACCTTGAACACGTCTGAAAATTTAAATTTTTCAATTGCGTACAAAGGTTTACGATCTGAAGGTGAATACCTCAATCAATTGTCAAGTACTGGTAATTTTAGGTTTACGACCAGTTACAATACCAAAAACAAACGCTATTTCGCAAAAGCACATTATACGTTTCAAGATATCTTAAATGAAGAAAATGGCGGTATAACTACAACAAATGATTTTGAAAGTGAAGATCCTAATTTTGACAATAGGCAACGATTTGAAGTTTATTTTACTGATGCTAAATCTTTTTTAAAAGGGAGACGAATTTTTCTAGATCATAACTTTAGAATAAATCCAAAAAAAGGAAGCAACAATTTATATCTCACACATCAATTTAATTATGAAAATAAATTTTTTGAGTACAATCAGGCTACGGTACCTTCTTCGGTAGGTAGTACAATTGTATTCAGATTTGGTGAGTCTTTTAAAAATAGTGATATCAATGATCAAACTCGTTATAATAAAATGTACAACAGAGCTGGTCTTGTTTATGAGAATGTTACTTTAGGTAGGTTTCAATTTTTTGCGGATGATTTTAGGTCTAATTATTACTATAACCAAATTTTAATTTTCGATAATCAAAATGTTATTCCAAGTGCGTTCAGTCAAAATATTAATAGTGTAGGAGGTCAATATGAGGTTCAAAAAAAGGACTGGAACGGTAGTTTTCTATATTTGAGATCAGTCACTGACCAATCATTGTCTAATCTTGATGCAAAATTAGGGTATGATTTTAATGATGATATTCAATTTACGTTTAGGTATCAAAATGTGAATAAATTGCCCAACAGTAATTTTAATCTGCATCAAAGTAGCTATGTACAATACAATTGGTCAAATGAATTCAAGAATGAAAAGATAAATTCTATAAGTGCAAATGCAATTACTCCCTGGCTAGATCTACAAGTACACTATTCAATTTTAAAGGATCATTTGTATTTCAATGATGTTTCTAGTGATGCACAAGCGCTGGCTCAAACTCAAATTGTTGCTCCTTCTCAATACGATGGAACGCTCAATTACTTTTCTGCTAAAATTAGTAGAGAATTTATTTTTGGAAAATTTGCTTTAGACAACACCTTATTGTATCAAAAAGTGAATCAGCAAAATGCAGTTTTAAATGTGCCTGAAATTGTATCACGAAATTCGTTTTATTATTCTAGCTATTTGTTTAAAAATGCATTGTATTTACAAACAGGAATTGTATTAAATTATTTCTCAAACTATTACGCAAATGAATACAATCCAGTAATTGGAGAGTTTTTTGTGCAAAATGAAAAACAAATTGGGAATCATCCTAATTTTGATTTTTTTATAAATGCAAAGGTTCAAAGGACCCGAATTTATTTTAAAGCGGAGCATTTTAACTCTTCATTCACGGGGAATAATTTCTATGCATCACCCAATAATCCATCGAGGGATTTCACAATTCGTTTTGGCCTAATTTGGAACTTTTTTAACTAAAAACTTTTCAGATTTTAAATTTTAAAATGCTTTTTTAGGGCGTTTTACCGTGCTATCCGCTCTATCTTTCCTTGCTTAAAGAAAGCAAGCAAAGGATGCCGCTTTTATCACGAACGCAAAATCCTGCAAGAAAGAATATTTTGTAACAAAATGCTATCTTTGCAACATTATATACAACAAATCATAATTTAAAAATATAAACTACAATGCGCTACGCAGAAAATATATTAGGCACCATTGGAAATACGCCATTAGTAAAATTGAATAAAGTAACTGCAGATGTTGATGCTTTGGTACTTGCTAAAGTTGAAACTTTCAATCCGGGAAATTCTGTAAAGGATAGAATGGCTGTAAAAATGATAGAGGATGCCGAAGCAGATGGTCGCTTACAACCTGGAGGAACAATAATTGAGGGAACGTCAGGGAATACCGGAATGGGATTGGCCTTAGTTGCTATTATCAAAGGGTACAAACTAATTTGTGTAATTTCAGACAAACAATCTAAGGAGAAAATGGATATTCTTCGTGCCGTTGGCGCAAAAGTAGTGGTTTGTCCTACGGATGTAGAACCTACGGATCCAAGATCTTACTACTCAGTTTCAAAAAGATTAGCCGATGAAACTCCAAATTCTTGGTATGTAAACCAATACGATAATCCGTCAAATGCAATAGCGCACTACGAGCAAACGGGTCCTGAAATTTGGGAACAAACGGAAGGTAAGATTACTCACTTTGTTGTAGGAGTTGGAACTGGAGGTACAATTTCTGGTGTTGCTAAATACTTAAAGGAGAGAAATCCAAATATCAAAATTTGGGGAATTGACACCTATGGTTCTGTATTTAAAAAATACCACGAAACAGGAATTTTTGACGAGAATGAAATTTATTCCTATATAACAGAAGGAATTGGAGAAGATATTCTTCCAAAAAATGTCGATTTCTCCCTAATAGATGGTTTTACAAAAGTAACTGATAAAGATGCTGCGGTGTATACTCGTAAAATTGCACTTGAAGAAGGAATTTTTGTAGGAAATTCAGCTGGAGCAGCAATAAAGGGATTGTTGCAACTAAAGGATCATTTTAAACCTGAAGATGTTGTGGTTGTTTTGTTTCATGATTCTGGCAGTCGTTACGTAGGTAAAATGTTCAACGATGATTGGATGCGCGAACGTGGTTTTCTAGAAGAAGAAATTACAAAAGCGGAGGATGTTATAAAAGATCATATCGATAAACCATTAATCGTGGTTCGTACGGAAGAGTTAGTTTCGCATGCAATAGAAAGAATGCGTAAATACAAAATCTCTCAAATTCCGGTTATTGATATCAATGGTTTTGTGGGTTCTGTTGACGAAAGTGACTTGTTTCAAAGTTACGTTGCTGATAAAGATGTAGCCGATAAACCGATTAAAGAAGTAATGGGTAAACCGTTTCCAATCGTAAAACACGGAACAACTATTGAAGAAGTGTCTAAATTATTCACTAAAGAAAACGAGGCTGTTTTGGTAGAATTAGAAAATGGAAAGCACCATATAATAACCAAATATGATATTATTGGGTCGATAAAATAATTTTTTTTGCCACAAATCAAGTACACTTCCATAGTCTGGATCCGTTTATTTGGTTTGTGGCTTTTAATTTGAAGAATTTATTTTCTTTTGTGTAAAGCTTTACTCGTTTATCGAAATTCTAAAATATGACCTTCACTGCAATAGATTTTGAAACTGCAACTGCATTCCATCCATGTTCCGTTGGTATTGTTACCGTAGAAAACGGGATAATTACAGATGAGTTTGTTAGTTTAATTAAGCCACCAAATAATTTATATTCTCCTTTTACAATTCAAGTTCATGGGATATATCCTCGAGATACGGTGAATGCAAAATCATTTGCACAAGTATTTCCTGAAATTCAAAAACGCCTGAAAAACAGAGTGGTTGTGGCTCATAATGAGAGTTTTGATAGAAATGTACTTGCTAAATCAATGGCGCTTTATGGTTTTGATTATGCTGATTTGAATATTTCATCCCGTTGGGAATGTACCGTGAAAATTTACAAAGCCAAAGGATTAAAGCCAACTAAATTAAGTGATTGTTGCCGAGAAATGAATATCGCCTTAAATCATCACGAAGCATTATCTGATGCTCGAGCTTGTGCCAAGTTATATTTGTTGAGATAAAAACGTCTATATCTTTTAATTATCATATTTTTTTTAGTGAAATTTCTGAAATTTTTAATTTAGATAATTTGCTATTTCTTTTTTTACTACATTAGTCTTCAATCTAATATGTTCAATATGAAAGAAGATTTCCTTCATTATCTGTGGAAATTTAAGAAGTTTGATGTCTTAAATTTGAAAACTTTCAATGGTGAGGAAATCACAATAATCAATGTTGGTCAATATTTAGAGCTTGCAGGTCCTGATTTTTTCAATGCTCAAATAACCATTGGTAATCAAAAATGGGCTGGAAATGTCGAAATTCATCTTAAATCTTCAGATTGGTATGTGCATCATCACGAAAGAGACGAAGCCTACGAAAACGTAATTCTTCATGTGGTATGGGAACACGACTCGGAAATTTTTAGAAAAAATAACACAGAGATTCCAGTTTTAGAACTTAAAAAATATGTAGATACTGCAACAATATCCAATTATCAATCATTAATTTCCCCTAAATCGTGGATTTTCTGTGAGAAGCAAATTCAAGAAATTGATGAATTTGCATTCAAAAATTGGCAGGAACGTTTATTTTTTGAACGTTTGGAAAGAAAATCAAAACCAATATTTGATTTATTAGAACAAACCAATCACGATTGGGAAGCAGTGTTGTTTTGTCTTTTGGCGAAGAATTTTGGACTAAATACGAATGGTGAAATCTTTTTAGAAATAGCGCAAAATATTCCTTTTTCAATTGTTAGAAAAGAAAGTTTTGAGGTCGAAAATCTGGAAGCTTTAGTTCTTGGAACCGCAGGATTATTGGATTCGGAAAAAGAAGATAATTATTTTAAAGATTTAAAATTCAGGTATTTCTATTTATTGCATAAATATCAACTAGAAAAAAATAGCATTGAGCCAGTTCAATTTTTCAAGCATCGTCCCGATAATTTCCCAACGATTCGACTGTCTCAGTTGGCCAATTTATATCATAATCAGCAGAATTTATTCTCGAAAATCAACACGCTAAATTCTTTAAAAAGTATCTATGATTTGTTTCAGATTTCAGTTTCTGATTACTGGCTGAATCATTATCAATTTGATAAAGAAAGTCTAAAGAAAAAGAAATCACTTTCTAAATCCTTTGTCGATTTAATTGTTATAAACACGATAATTCCGTTACAATTCGCTTATGCAAAAAGTCAGGGAAAAGAAATTTCGGAGGATTTAATTCAACTCTTAAAGGAAATATCACCAGAAAAAAATGCTATTATTGATAAGTTTAATTCTTTCGGAATTGATTCAAAAAGTGCCTTTGATTCGCAATCATTGATTCAACTCAAAAATGAATATTGTAACAAAAGTAAATGTTTAGAATGCCGTGTAGGAATAGAACTGCTTAAAAAACAAGTAGTGGTTTAGTAAAGGCATCAACTGGATAATTTTGTATTTTTGTACAGAACTAATAATTCTTTAAGATGTCTGCAATTATAAAACTCAAGTTTTTTTTTGAAAAACACGGTTTTCATGTTTCCTCGCGTTTGGCTGATACTTTAGGTATGAGGGCCAGTAGCGTCCGATTATTTTTTATTTATTTATCATTCGTTACCGCAGGATTATGGTTTGCAGTTTATTTAACGCTTGCTTTTTGGATGCGTTTAAAAGACCTAATACGTGCCAAGCGTACCTCAGTTTTCGATTTATAATATAAAAAAAGCTCCTTCAATCTGAAGGAGCTTTTTGTTTTTACTCTTGTGTTTTATTAAGCTTCGAATTTCTTTTTCCATAAATGAAGTAAATCAAAATCCCAATTACTAGCCATCCTAATGAGAACAACTGTGCGTCTATGCTTAAATTGATCATCAAGTATGTATTGATTGCTATTCCACATACTGCAATTACGGGTAGTGCGGGAACTTTGAAACTGCGTTCTAAGCCTGGTTGCTTAACGCGTAAAATCCAAACGGCGACGCAAACCATGGTAAACGCAAATAAGGTTCCAAAACTACACATTTCTGCTAGTTTACTAATCGGTGTAAAGGCAGCAACTGTAGCAATAAATCCACCTAAAATCATCAAGTTTGTTTTTGGTGTACCAGAAATAGGATTTACTTTAGAAAAAACTGGAGGAATTAAACCATCTTTTGACATTCCTAAGAAGATACGAGATTGTCCCATGATCATTACCATTAATACTGATATCAAACCTACAGTAGCAGCTATTGTAATAATATAGCCAGCCCATGCTTGTCCTGCAATATCAAATGCGTAAGCTACTGGAGCTTTTATAGCCTCAGGGTATTTTCCTAGTGGGTTAAAATCTTGGTAGCTTATCATTCCTGTTAATACTAACGATACTAATATGTAAAGAATAGTACAAACTAATAATGATACAATAATTGCAAATGGCACATCTTTTTTAGGATTGATCGCTTCACCTGCTTGAGTAGAAACAGCATCAAAACCTACATAAGCAAAGAAAATTGCTGCAGCCCCAGAAACAATTCCGCCTATACCATAAGCCTGATGGGGTTTGTCATCTACAATGATTGTTTGAACATCAGGGATGAATGGTGTCCAATTGTCTACGTTAATAAAGAATAAGCCTGTTATGATAACAAATATAACGGCTGCAACTTTTAAAATTACAATGAAATTATTTGCGCTAGCAGCTTTTTCAGTTCCTTTTATTAACAATGAAATTACCAAAAGTACAATTAAAAATGCTGGAAGGTTCATAGAAAAACCCTCTCCTGTGTAGCTTGCTGGATCTGCAGTTAGCCATTCGGGGAGCTTAATACCAAACATTTTAAGCATTTTATTAAAATAACCAGACCAGGATACTGCGACGGTCATTGATCCCATAGCGTACTCTAAAATTAATCCCCAACCAATGATCCAAGCGAATATTTCCCCAATGGTACCATAGGCATAAGCATATGCCGATCCTTCAACAGGTAATATTGAAGCAAATTCAGAATAACATAAAGCTGCAAATACACAGGCTATTCCTGCTATAACAAATGAAAGAGCCAAAGCTGGACCAGCGTGATTGTATGCTCCTGTACCTGTCAGTACAAAAATACCTCCACCAATAATTGCTCCAATACCAATAGCTGTTAGGCTCCACTTGCCTAAAACTCGTTTTAATTCACTTTTTTTCATATCGGCTTCAAAAGCAGATACTGGTTTAACTCTCCAAATTGACATGGTTGTTTAATGTTTTAAGTTATTAAGCTTCAAATGTATTCTTTTTTGTAAAAAATAAAAATTATTATTTAAGTTTAAGTACTAAAAAATGTGTGAACAACTTATTTTTATCAATTTATCAGTGTTTACGTAAATAAAATATATTTGATTAAGCTCATATTAAAAATGTTTTGTTGTGAGCATTTAGACGTTTCATATTTATTCTTTACTTTTATAATTATTATGTATTAAGCTCGCAAACGTAACCAATGAGTTCAAAAGTTATTCAGTCTTATTTTAATTTTACTCGCGAACAGCGAAGCGGTATTTTTATATTGTTCGGAATTATTATTGTGTTGCAAATTATTTATTTTTTTGCACCCTTTTATTCTGAGCCAAAAGATAATCCTGAGAAACAGAAATGGCTTTCCCTTCAATCTCAGGTTGATGCTTTAAAAAAAGATGCAAATGGGGAAACTAATAAGATGTATCTCTATAACCCTAATTTTATAACCGATTATAAAGGGTATAAGTTAGGAATGTCGATATCAGAGATTGATCGGCTTTTTGCGTTTCGAAAAGAAAACAAGTATGTGAATTCAGCAAAAGAATTTCAAAACGTGACAAAGGTGTCAGATTCTTTATTAAATGTAATGGCTCCTTATTTCAAATTTCCAGATTGGGTAAACCAAAATAATGCGCCAAGACAGTATAAAAAGTATTCAAATCCGGCTTTCGCCAAAAAGGAAATTATTGTTCTAATTGATATAAATCAGGCTACGAAAGAGGATTTAGTAAAAATCTATGGAATTGGCGATGCTATTTCTCTTCGGATTTTAAAACAAAAAGAACTTTTGGGAGGGTTTGTTTCCATGGAGCAAATGAATGATTTGTGGGGATTATCTCCAGAAGTAATAGAAAATTTGAATACCCATTTTAAAGTTTCTGTACTTCCTGACTTTAAGAAAATAGATATTAACAACGCATCTTTAAAAGAGCTTACTCAGTTTTATTATTTCAGATACGCTTTGGCAAAACAAATAGTTACTTACAGAAGTATGAAAGGAAAAATCAACAATATTGAGGATTTAACAAAAATCAAGGGATTTCCTGTTGATAAAGCAAATTTAATTGGCTTATATTTGGACTTTAATTAAAATTCGGTAACTTGCGGCTTTAAATTCAATTGATTTTTTTAAAAAAATGACTGTTTTATTATGAACTATTTTTTAAATTATCATTTTATTATCTAGCGATCAAAATTCTAACCTCGAAACAAAAATCTATTTGTTTTGTTTCAACGCATTCAATATGTTAAAAAAAAGTATTAGTTATATGAATTCAATTTATTTTACAGAAGAACACCAATCATTTAGAGAAAGTTTAAAAGATTTTTTACAAAAAGAAGTTGTGCCACATATTGAGAAATGGGAAAAAACCGGCACTATTGAACGCTTTATTTGGAAGAAATTTGGTGAAATGGGCTATTTTGGTATTGCTTATCCTGAGGCATACGGAGGATTAAACTTAGACTTGTTTTACACCGTTATTTTTCTTGAAGAGCTTCAAAAAATTAAATCATCTGGTTTTGCAGCTGCGATGTGGGCACATTCCTATTTAGCAATGACCCATTTGAATGCCGAAGGCGATGAACGAATTAAACAAGATTATTTAGCGCCAAGTATAGCTGGTGAAAAAATAGGTGCTTTGTGTATATCAGAACCTTTTGGTGGTAGTGATGTAGCGGGTATGCGAACTAATGCGGTGTTAAAAGGCGATAAGTACGTAATAAATGGCTCAAAAACTTTTATTACAAATGGGGTGTATGCAGATTACTACATTGTGGCTGCAAAAACAAGTCCTGAACTTGGGAATAAGGGAATTAGCATCTTTTTGATGGATAGCAACTTGAAAGGTATTACTGCTAATAAATTGGATAAATTAGGTTGGAGAGCTTCAGATACTGCAGAGTTAGCATTTGATGATGTAGAAATTCCAGTAGAAAATTTGATGGGTGAAGCGGGTAAAGGGTTTCCTTATATTATGCAGCATTTTGCTTTAGAGCGTTTAATTATGGCTATTAATGCTCATGCACGAGCAGAGTACGCAATTGATTATACTATCGAATACATGTCGCAACGAGAGGCTTTTGGAAAAAAAATCAGCAAGTTTCAGGCATTGAGACATACTATGGTCGAGCATGCCACAGAAGTAGAACATTGCAAAGTGTTTAATTATGCGGCCGTGGCAAGATTAGACAAAGGCGAGTACGTAGTTAAGGAGGCTACAATGGCTAAATTAAAATCTACTAAAGTTTCTGATGATACTATATACAGTTGTTTACAAATGCTGGGAGGTTATGGTTACATGGAAGAATATCCTTTAGCGCGTTTGTCAAGAGACAGTCGTTTAGGGCCTATTGGCGGAGGAACATCAGAAATCCTCAAAGAGATATTAGGAAAAATGATCATTGATCAACAAAATTACGAGCCAGCAGTTAAATAACATCTCAAATACAGGGTAACAAGCATGAAATATTTCGCGACTTTTTAGTGAATTATTTTATAGACAAGCTTAAAAAAAGCGATAATCAATTTCGATTATCGCTTTTTTCATTTATTCCGTCTGCTATTATTTCTTGAACAATCTCATGTTCTCCTTCGCCAAGCTTTTCTTTTAGATGCTCTTGTTTTGAAGTATTCTTGTTGATGAAAAACTTTGCATATATTGGAAAATGATCAGATCCGAAATGTTCTAAACTTCTTAATTCATCAATAAATACATCTGGTGTGTGAAACATTAAATCAATTGGAAATCTTAAAAACCAATATTTGGTGTGAAAACTTGAAATGAATCCTCGACCAATTCTTCCGTCAATTGTCTCGCTGGTTTTTCTAAAAAGTATAGAGGATTTTGCCCAAGCTACATTATTGAAATCTCCAACTACGACACAGGTATCGGAGTTTTGTTTTATTTTTTTTGCGATACTCAAAAGTTCTCCATCACGCTCTTTAGAATTTTCTTCTTCAGTAGGACTTGGTGGTGGCGGATGAACGGCAAAAAAAGTGAATTTAAAATTGTCAGCAGTTGTTATTTTTGCCTCAATACTGGGCAGATCACTCGCCACAAAATAATGAATACTGTGTTTTGTTATTTTTAATTTAGAATATAAATGCATCCCGTAGGTGTTATCTAAGGCTACTTTAATATTGTATTTGTATTTTTGATCCAAAACTGAGAGTGCTTTTTCCCAATTTTCATCAGATTCCATGGTTAAAACAATATCTGGATTGTATTTGTGAACTAAAGCTGTAAATTTTGCGTATTCTAAATTTTCTTGAAATACGTTGGCTGAAAGTACTGTGATTATTTCTGAAGAAACATCACAAGGTTCTCTTTGTACTGACTTGTGAAAAGAAGTATACTTGTAAAGGGCTGCAAGATGACTTATAATACTTAATAAAGTCAAAAACTGAAGAATCTGTATCCAAACATCTGATTCATTTATTAAGATAAAGCTAAAGGCTAAAGCAGTAATCTGTAAAATAAGTATCTGAATTTTTCCAAACTCAAAAAATCTATAGAACCAATGTGTAAGTGGCATATAGGGTAAAAAACTTGCAATAAGTAATAGAGTAGAAATTATGATAAACCACATAAAATTTATTTTGTTGGTAAAATTAAATAAAATTATGTAAATACTTGTTAGTTCACTTTATTATCCTACTTTTGCAAACTAAAGAAAGGGGGTGTCTATATTATGTTAATTATACCAATTAAAGACGGAGAAAATATCGATAGAGCGTTAAAACGTTACAAAAGAAAATTTGATAAAACAGGAACTGTTCGTCAATTAAGAGCTCGTACAGCTTTTATTAAACCTTCAGTAACGAATAGAATCAAAATTCAAAAAGCGGCTTATATCCAAAATATGAGAGATAACTTAGAGAGTTAGTCAATATCTATTCAAAATAAAATACCGTTAGTCATCAGAAGTTTTATAACTTTGATGCTAACGGTTTTTTTATGACTACAAATATAGATGCATTTCGAAATTACCTGCAATTGGAGAAGAAATATTCTCCACATACCATAATAGCGTATTGCAATGACATTTCTTCTTTCGAATCCTACAATACAATACATTTTGACCAAAAAAATATAGATCAGGCCAATTACAATCAAATAAGGACTTGGATTGTATTTCTTGTCAATGCTGGTTTGTCCAATACTTCCGTCAATAGAAAAATGGCTTCCTTGAAAGCATTTTATAAGTTTTTATTAAAAACTAAGCAGTTAGAGGTAAGTCCGCTACTTAAACACAAAGCCTTAAAGTCACAAAAAATCCTTCAGATTCCCTTTTCTGAAAAAGAAGTTGTCGATGTTTTAGATGTAATGAATAACACTTCAGGTTTTGAGGGTATTCGAAATAAGCTTATCATAGATTTGTTTTATACTACCGGGATGCGTAGGGCAGAGTTGATCGGTTTGAAAATAGTCAATTTAGATCTGGCTAGTGGTACTGTAAAAGTATTGGGAAAGCGCAATAAGGAACGTATTTTGCCCATTTTACCTATTATAAAAGAGCAGTTTTTTCTGTTTCTAGAAGAGCGAGACCGCTTGATTTCTATTGTTGATTGTGATTATTTATTTCTAACAAAAAAAGGGTTAAAATTAAATGAATCCTTTGTGTATCGATTAATAAATTCTTACTTTAGTGGAGTCTCTGAAAAAGTAAAAAAGAGTCCCCATATCTTGAGACATACTTTTGCAACGCATTTGTTAAATAATGGAGCAGATTTAAATTCACTCAAAGAATTATTAGGTCATTCTAGTTTGGCGTCAACGCAAATATACACGCACAATAGTTTGTCAGAACTTAAAAGTGTATACGAAGGAGCGCATCCTAGAATGCGAAAGTAATTTGGAGAAATGTTTAACTATTAAAAAAAAAATTATGAAGGTAAGTGTTCATGCGGTTAACTTTACTGTTGACAAAAAACTGGTAGATTTTGTTCAGGATAGAATGGACAAGTTGGAAAAGTACTATGATAAAGTGGTATCAGCAGATGTTTTTTTGAAGGTTGAAAAAACAAGTGATAAGGAAAACAAAATTGCCGAAGTAAAAATCAATGTTCCTGGCGATGATTTTTTAGTTAAAAAACAATGTAAAACTTTTGAAGAAGCTGTTGAGCTCTCGGCAGAATCCTTAGAGAGAGTGTTAATAAAAAGAAAAGAAAAAATAAGTTCACACATTTAAAATTATTTTTTTTTAAAAAATGTTTTGAATGAGAGATAAAATCTCTACATTTGCAGTCCGTTAGAAATAGCGGACTTTTTTTATTGATTCGCCAGCGTAGCTCAGTTGGCTAGAGCAGCTGATTTGTAATCAGCAGGTCGTGGGTTCGAGTCCCTCCGCCGGCTCAAAAATGTAAAGGTTAATAATAAAAAAAGTAGGGGAGATACTCAAGCGGCCAACGAGGGCAGACTGTAAATCTGCTGTGTAAACTTCGCAGGTTCGAATCCTGCTCTCCCCACTAGGAAAATTAAATTGTGGTAATTGAATTGAAAAAATCAAAACTGTGATTTAAACTCTTTGATAAGAGGTTCTGCCGACTTAGCTCAGAGGTAGAGTGCTTCCTTGGTAAGGAAGAGGTCACGGGTTCAATTCCCGTAGTTGGCTCAATTAAGTAGGAAATTGAAATAAATATATAAACTAGATTAAAAATTAAGTAAAATGGCAAAAGAAACCTTTAACCGTAACAAGCCCCACTTAAACATTGGTACAATTGGGCACGTAGATCACGGAAAAACTACATTAACTGCAGCAATAACTAAAGTGTTATCTGATGCTGGTTACTGTCAAGCAAAATCATTTGATCAAATTGATAATGCTCCTGAAGAAAAAGAAAGAGGTATTACAATTAATACATCTCACGTTGAGTATGAAACTGCTAATCGTCATTACGCTCACGTTGACTGTCCAGGTCACGCGGATTACGTAAAGAACATGGTTACTGGAGCTGCGCAAATGGATGGTGCTATTCTTGTAGTAGCTGCAACTGATGGTCCAATGCCACAAACACGTGAGCACATTCTTTTAGGTCGTCAGGTTGGTATTCCTAGAATGGTTGTATTCATGAACAAAGTGGATATGGTTGATGACGAGGAATTATTAGAACTTGTTGAAATGGAAATTAGAGACTTATTGTCTTTTTATGAATATGATGGAGATAATTGTCCAGTTATTCAAGGGTCAGCTCTTGGTGGATTAAACAATGATCCAGTTTGGACTCCAAAAATTCTTGAACTAATGGAAGCAGTAGATTCTTGGATTGAAGAGCCAATTAGAGATACTGAAAAGCCTTTCTTGATGCCAGTTGAAGATGTATTTACTATTACTGGTCGTGGAACTGTAGCTACAGGTCGTATCGAAACTGGTATTGCTAATACAGGTGATGCTGTTGAAATCATTGGTATGGGAGCTGAAAAATTAACTTCTACAATTACAGGAGTTGAGATGTTCCGTAAAATCCTTGATAGAGGTGAAGCTGGAGATAACGTAGGTTTATTGTTAAGAGGTGTTGATAAAGAATCTATCAAAAGAGGAATGGTTATCATTAAGCCAGGATCAGTAAAACCACACGCTACTTTCAAAGCTGAGGTTTATATCTTGAAAAAAGAAGAAGGTGGACGTCATACTCCATTCCATAATAACTACCGTCCACAGTTTTACGTACGTACAACTGACGTAACAGGAGTTATTACTTTACCAGAAGGTGTAGAGATGGTAATGCCAGGAGACAACTTAACGATCAATGTATCTTTGTTAAGCCCAATCGCAATGAGCGTTGGTTTACGTTTCGCTATCCGTGAAGGTGGTAGAACTGTAGGTGCTGGACAAGTTACTGAGATAGTAGGTTAATCCATTAAATATATTCAAAAAAGTAGTGTCGTTTAACGATGACACTACTTTTTATTCTACGGGCGTAGTTCAAGGGTAGAATAGCGGTCTCCAAAACCGTTGATGGGGGTTCGAATCCCTCCGCCCGTGCAAAAAAATAAATCATAATGACAAAAGTTGTTAATTACATATCAGAAGCATTTGAAGAATTAAAGTCAAATGTAACTTGGCCTGCTTGGTCTGAGGTGCAACGTCTTACGATTGTTGTTGCTGTTTTTTCAGTTTTATTCGCTTTGGCAACTTGGGGAGTAGATGAAATTTTTGCGAAAGCTTTGGCTGGATTTTTTAACTGGATTAAAGCGTAATTCTCTTGTTATGGCAGATAATAATATTAAGAAGTGGTATGTCGTTAGAGCGGTCAGTGGTCAAGAGAATAAGGTAAAAGCTTATATTGAGACTGAAATAGCTAGACTTGGAATGGAAGATTATGTTTCTCAAGTTTTAGTTCCTACTGAAAAAGTAGTTACAGTAAAAGAGGGAAAAAAAATAGTCAAAGACAAAGTTTATTTTCCGGGTTATGTTATGATAGAAGCTAATCTTGTTGGTGAAATACCTCATATTATCAAGTCTATAACAAGTGTTATTGGTTTTTTAGGAGAAATCAAAGGTGGAGAACCTGTTCCGTTAAGAATGTCTGAAGTCAATAGAATGTTGGGTAAAGTAGATGAGTTAGCTGTAAATACAGATACTCGTTCTATTCCCTTTAATATTGGAGAAACAATTAAGGTTGTTGATGGCCCTTTTAATGGTTTCAATGGAACTGTTGAAAAAATCAATGAAGAAAAGCGTAAACTAGAAGTAATGGTTAAAATTTTCGGAAGAAAAACACCATTAGAACTTAGTTTTATGCAAGTTGAAAAAGTATAATTTTTTGTTACATCTATAATATCCATTATAATCGCTTCCATTGATTGTAATGTTAAATTTTTTAAAAAATGGCTAAAGAAATTAGTAAGGTAGTTAAACTACAAGTTAAGGGAGGTGCTGCGAACCCGTCGCCACCGGTTGGACCTGCTTTAGGAGCTGCTGGGGTAAACATCATGGAATTCTGTAAGCAGTTTAATGCTAGAACTCAAGATAAACCCGGCAAAATATGCCCAGTACAAATTACTGTGTATAAAGACAAATCATTTGATTTTGTTGTAAAAACTCCTCCAGCGGCTGTCCAGTTATTGGAAGCTGCAAAGCTAAAGTCAGGATCTGGTGAACCAAATCGTAAAAAAGTAGCAAGCGTTACTTGGGATGTTATCAAAGCAATTGCTGAAGATAAAATGGTAGATTTAAATGCATTCACAATCGAATCTGCTATGAGCATGATTGCTGGAACAGCTAGATCTATGGGTATAACTGTATCAGGAGATTCTCCTTTTTAATTAAGAGAAAGACATGGCAAAATTGACAAAAAAGCAAAAAGAGGCTGCTTCAAAAATTGAAAAGAACAAATTATACTCTTTAAAAGATGCTGCTGCATTGATAAAGGTTATTGCTTCTGCAAAATTTGATGAGTCTGTTGATATCGCTGTTCGATTGGGTGTAGATCCAAGAAAAGCGAATCAAATGGTAAGAGGTGTAGTAACATTACCTCATGGAACTGGTAAAGATGTAAAAGTATTAGCATTAGTTACTCCAGATAAAGAAGCGGAAGCTTTGGCTGCTGGTGCTGACTATGTAGGTCTTGACGATTACCTTCAAAAAATTAAAGACGGTTGGACAGATGTTGATGTTATCATCACTATGCCTGCTGTTATGGGTAAATTAGGCCCATTAGGTCGTATTTTAGGACCTAGAGGTTTAATGCCAAACCCTAAAACAGGTACAGTAACTATGGATGTTGCTAAGGCTGTTCAAGAGGTAAAAGCTGGTAAAATTGACTTTAAAGTTGACAAAACTGGTATCGTACATGCAGGAATTGGTAAAGTTTCTTTTGGAGCTGAGCAAATTTATGACAATGCACACGAAATTATTCAAACATTAATCAAACTTAAGCCAACTGCTGCTAAAGGTACCTACATTAAAGGTATTCACCTTACAAGCACTATGAGTCCTGCAATTGCATTGGATCCAAAAGCAGTATAATTGGTAGTTAATAATTTTTAGTATGACTAGAGAAGAAAAATCAATCGCGATTGAAGAATTAACTGCACAGTTAGCTGGTACAAATATCATATACATATCTGATATTTCAGGACTTAATGCAGAGACTACTTCAAGCTTGAGAAGAGCTTGTTTTAAAGCAGGTATAAAATTAGAGGTTGTAAAAAACACTTTGCTTGCAAAAGCAATGGAAGCTTCTGATAATGATTATGGTGACTTACCATCTGTATTGACTGGTAATAGTGCTATATTTATTTCAGATGTTGCAAATGCACCTGGAAAAATAATTAAAGATTTCAGAAAAAAATCAGCTAAACCTGTATTAAAGGGAGCTTATATAAACGCTGAAATTTATATTGGAGACGATCAATTAGATGCATTAGCAACTATTAAATCTAAAGAAGAGCTTATCGGCGAAATCATTGGATTGCTTCAATCACCAGCTCAAAGAGTTATTTCTGCTCTTCAAAACCAATTCGCGAAAAGCGAAGAGGCTACAGAAGAAGTGGAAGCATAATAAAACCGACTTTATAGTCTAAGTTTTATTTTAAAAAGCGCACAATAAATAAATTATATTTTTACAAATCATTTTAAAACGATAGAAAAAATGGCAGATTTGAAACAATTCGCAGAACAATTAGTTAACCTAACGGTAAAAGAAGTTAACGAATTAGCAACAATATTAAAAGATGAGTACGGAATCGAACCAGCTGCTGCAGCTGTAGTAGTTTCAGGTGGTGGTGAAGCTGCTGCTGAAGAGGTTCAAACAGAATTTACAGTTGTATTGAAAGAAGCTGGTGCTTCTAAATTAGCAGTTGTAAAATTAGTTAAAGAACTTACAGGTTTAGGTTTGAAAGAAGCTAAAGATGTAGTTGATAGCGCACCAAGTAATGTAAAAGAAGGTGTTTCTAAAGAAGAGGCTGAAGGTCTTAAAAAATCTTTAGAAGAAGCTGGAGCTGTTGTTGAGCTTAAATAGTTAAACTCAGTTTAAAGAATAAGGTTTAGGTCTTGGGTTTAGTCACCCAATGACCTAAACCATTTTTCGTATAACAAAAGTCTAGCTTGTATTATTACAATTTATACTTTTTAATACAATAATTTTATCCATTACGAGAAAATAAATCAATAGATAATAAGAAAGTAGTTATCTTAAATTGATTTTTTAAAGATGTAATGGTTGTAAAATTTAAACGTAAATAAATTTTTATTTACACCAAAAATTACTTTTTTAATCAAAATTTTGTCCATTGATGCTAACAAATCAGACTGAAAGATTGAATTTTGCCTCCACAAAAAATATTCCTGACTATCCAGATTTTCTAGATGTTCAGGTTAAATCGTTTAAAGATTTTTTTCAATTAGAAACTAAATCTGACGAAAGAGGTGACGAAGGGCTTTACAACACCTTCATGGAAAACTTCCCAATTACTGATACAAGAAATAACTTTGTATTAGAATTCCTTGATTATTTTGTAGACCCACCACGTTATACAATTCAAGAATGTATAGAAAGAGGTCTTACTTATAGTGTGCCTTTAAAAGCAAGGTTAAAACTATATTGTACAGATCCAGAACACGAAGATTTTGAAACTATTGTTCAAGATGTTTATCTTGGTACAATTCCTTACATGACACCGAGTGGTACCTTTGTTATTAATGGTGCCGAGCGTGTAGTTGTTTCTCAATTACACAGATCTCCGGGTGTTTTCTTTGGTCAATCATTCCATGCAAATGGAACAAAATTGTATTCTGCCAGAGTAATTCCTTTTAAAGGTTCTTGGATAGAATTTTCTACAGATATTAATAGTGTAATGTACGCTTATATCGACAGAAAGAAAAAGTTACCTGTTACTACCTTATTCCGTGCTATTGGATTCGAAAGAGATAAAGATATTCTTGAGATTTTTGATCTTGCAGAGGAAATTAAAGTTTCAAAAACAGGACTTAAAAAATACATCGGTAGAAAATTAGCTGCACGTGTATTGAATACATGGCATGAAGATTTCGTTGATGAAGATACTGGTGAGGTAGTTTCTATCGAACGTAACGAAATAATCCTTGATAGAGATACAATTATCGACAAAGATAATGTTGAGGAAATCATTGATTCTAACGTTAAATCTATTTTGTTACACAAAGAAGATGCTAATCAAGGTGATTATGCTATCATTCATAATACATTGCAAAAAGATCCAACAAACTCTGAAAAAGAGGCTGTTGAACATATTTATAGACAATTACGTAATGCTGAACCGCCTGATGAAGAAACGGCTCGTGGTATTATAGATAAATTGTTCTTCTCTGACCAACGTTACAACTTAGGTGAGGTAGGTCGTTATAGAATAAATAAAAAATTAGGTTTAGATACTCCAATGGAAAAGCAAGTCTTGACCAAAGAAGATATCATAACTATTGTAAAATATTTGATCGAATTGATTAACTCTAAAGCAGAGATTGATGATATTGATCACTTATCAAACCGTCGTGTTAGAACAGTTGGAGAACAATTGTCTCAACAATTCGGTGTTGGTTTAGCGCGTATGGCTAGAACCATTCGTGAGAGAATGAACGTTAGAGATAACGAGGTGTTTACACCAATAGATTTGATTAATGCAAAAACATTATCTTCTGTTATCAACTCTTTCTTTGGAACAAACCAGTTGTCTCAGTTTATGGATCAAACTAATCCGCTTGCCGAGATTACGCATAAGAGAAGACTATCTGCACTAGGACCAGGTGGACTTTCGAGAGAAAGAGCCGGATTTGAAGTACGTGACGTTCACTATACGCATTATGGACGTTTATGTCCAATTGAAACTCCTGAGGGACCAAACATTGGTTTGATTTCATCTCTTGGGGTTTATGCTAAAGTAAACGGAATGGGTTTCATTGAAACACCATACCGTAAAGTAACCAATGGAACGGTAGATTTAGTGTCTACTCCAGTGTACTTAAGCGCAGAAGAAGAAGAGGGAATGATGATTGCTCAGGCAAACATTCAAATGGATGCCACTGGAAAAATTACTGCCGAAGACGTAATTGCACGTCAAGAAGGTGATTTCCCTGTAATTGAACCAACAAGAGTAGATTACACCGATGTTGCGCCAAACCAGATTGCTTCTATCTCAGCGTCTTTGATTCCTTTCTTGGAACATGATGATGCGAATAGAGCCTTGATGGGATCTAATATGATGCGTCAGGCCGTACCATTAATTCGTCCTGAAGCTCCTATTGTTGGAACTGGTTTAGAGCGTCAAGTAGCTTCTGATTCTAGAGTATTGATTAATGCTGAAGGAGATGGAGTTATAGAATATGTAGATGCAAATATCATCACTATCAAATACGATCGTTCTGAGGAAGAAAGAATGGTGAGTTTTGAGCCAGATGAGAAAACATACAATCTAATTAAATTTAGAAAAACCAATCAAGGTACAAGTATCAACCTTAAACCTATCGTAAGAAAAGGGGATAGAGTGGTTCCTGGACAAGTATTATCAGAAGGGTATGCGACTCAAAATGGTGAATTGGCTTTAGGTAGAAACCTAAAAGTTGCATTTATGCCATGGAAAGGGTACAACTTTGAGGATGCGATTGTAATTTCTGAAAAAGTAGTTCGTGACGATATTTTTACTTCTATTCACGTGGATGATTATTCACTTGAAGTTAGAGATACTAAATTAGGTAACGAAGAATTAACGAACGATATACCGAACGTTTCTGAAGAAGCTACTAAAGATTTAGATGAAAATGGTATGATTAGAATTGGAGCAGAGGTTAAACCTGGTGACATTCTGATCGGAAAAATTACTCCAAAAGGAGAATCAGATCCTACTCCGGAAGAGAAATTGCTTCGCGCAATCTTCGGGGATAAAGCAGGTGATGTAAAAGATGCTTCATTAAAAGCGTCTCCTTCTTTACATGGTGTTGTTTTAGACAAAAAATTGTTCGCAAGAGCAGTGAAAGATAAACGTAAACGTACTCAAGACAAGGATGCTTTAGGAGCACTTGAAATGGAGTTTGAAGTTAAATTTGTTGAATTAAAAGACAAATTAGTTGAAAAACTTTTCTTGATCGTAAACGGAAAAACATCTCAAGGTGTAATGAATGATTTGGGTGAAGAAGTTTTACCAAAAGGTAAAAAATACACTCAAAAAATGCTTTATGCTGTTGAAGATTTTGCTCACTTAAGTAAAGGTCAATGGGTTGCTGATGATGCAACTAATAAAATGGTGAATGATTTAATTCATAACTATAAAATTAAATTGAACGATTTACAAGGTGCATTACGTAGAGAGAAATTCACTATTACTGTTGGAGATGAATTGCCAGCAGGAATCTTGAAATTAGCTAAGGTATATATTGCCAAAAAACGTAAACTGAAAGTTGGGGATAAAATGGCGGGACGTCACGGTAACAAAGGTATTGTTGCTCGTATCGTTCGTCATGAAGATATGCCTTTCCTTGAAGATGGAACGCCAGTTGATATCGTGTTGAACCCACTTGGGGTACCTTCACGTATGAACATTGGTCAAATTTATGAAACGGTACTTGGTTGGGCTGGAATGAACTTGGGTAGAAAATTTGCTACACCAATTTTTGACGGAGCAACTTTGGATCAAATTAATGAATTGACTGACGAAGCTGGAATACCACGTTTTGGACATACACATTTATATGATGGTGGTACAGGAGAACGTTTCCATCAAGCGGCAACAGTAGGAGTTATCTACATGTTGAAACTTGGACACATGGTTGACGATAAAATGCACGCACGTTCTATAGGTCCATACTCGTTGATTACACAACAACCACTTGGAGGTAAAGCTCAATTTGGAGGTCAACGTTTTGGAGAGATGGAGGTTTGGGCACTTGAAGCTTATGGAGCATCAAGTACTCTTAGAGAAATCTTGACTGTGAAATCTGATGATGTTATTGGTAGAGCAAAAACTTACGAAGCAATCGTAAAAGGTGAATCTATGCCGGAACCAGGATTACCAGAATCATTCAATGTATTGATGCATGAATTGAAAGGTCTTGGACTAGACATTCGTTTAGAAGAATAAAAGGTTAGTATTCAGTGTTCAGTATTTAGTAATCAGTGATAAACTGAACGCTAAATCCTGAGTACTGAGCACTTTTTTATAAGAGTTTTTAGGATTTAGACCCGTAACCCGTTCCGATTTTTTATAAGATCTCAAAAGATTTTATAACTAGCACTTCAAAAATTTGTTGAAGTTTAGAGAAGTAATCCGAGGTAATCTTTTAGTCGCAAGTCAAATGTCATAAAGTTTTTAAAGTCTCGTATGACTTTCGACCTTAGACTTTCAAACTTTCGACTTAGATGAGAATCAATTTTTTAATTGCAAATAAATCAATAGTAAAAACTATGATGAATAATAGAAATAATAACAATAAAGATAAAAACCCTGTAAAAAGGTTTAATAAAATCTCAATCGGACTTGCTTCTCCTGAATCTATCTTGAAAGAATCAAGAGGTGAAGTGTTAAAGCCGGAAACTATCAACTACAGAACGCACAAACCAGAGCGTGATGGTCTTTTCTGCGAACGTATTTTCGGACCAGTAAAAGATTTTGAATGTGCTTGTGGAAAATATAAAAGAATACGTTACAAAGGAATCATTTGTGACCGTTGTGGTGTTGAAGTTACAGAGAAAAAAGTACGTAGAGACAGAGTAGGTCACATCAATCTTGTTGTGCCAATTGCTCATATCTGGTATTTCCGTTCTCTTCCAAACAAAATTGGTTATATCCTTGGTCTTCCATCTAAGAAATTAGATATGATTATCTACTACGAAAGATACGTAGTAATCCAAGCTGGTATTGCTAAAAATGCGGAAGGTGAATCTTTACAAAGATTAGACTTTTTGACAGAAGAAGAATATTTAAATATTTTAGACACTCTTCCTGCTGACAACCAGTATCTTGATGATTTTGATCCTAATAAATTTGTTGCCAAAATGGGAGCAGAATGTATTATGGATTTATTAGCAAGAATTGATCTTGATGCATTGTCTTACCAATTAAGACACAACGCTAACAATGAAACGTCTAAACAACGTAAAACTGAAGCGTTAAAAAGATTACAAGTTGTTGAATCTTTCCGTGAGTCTAACTTGAACCGTGAGAATCGTCCAGAATGGATGATTATGAAAGTGGTACCAGTTATTCCACCAGAATTACGTCCGCTTGTGCCACTTGATGGAGGTCGTTTTGCAACTTCAGATTTAAATGATTTATATCGTCGTGTAATTATACGTAACAACCGTTTGAAAAGATTAATGGAGATTAAAGCTCCAGAAGTTATCTTAAGAAATGAAAAACGTATGTTGCAGGAATCTGTAGATTCACTTTTCGATAATACGCGTAAAGCATCGGCAGTAAAAACAGAATCAAACAGACCATTAAAATCACTTTCTGACTCGTTGAAAGGTAAGCAAGGTCGTTTCCGTCAAAACTTACTTGGAAAACGTGTGGATTATTCTGCTCGTTCGGTAATTGTTGTTGGACCTGAATTGAAATTGTCTGAATGTGGTATCCCAAAAGATATGGCAGCAGAATTATACAAACCTTTCGTTATCCGTAAATTGATTGAAAGAGGAATTGTAAAAACGGTTAAATCAGCTAAGAAAATAATAGATAAGAAAGAGCCTGTAGTTTGGGATATCCTTGAAAATGTAATTAAAGGACACCCAATATTACTGAATCGTGCTCCTACTTTGCACAGACTAGGTATTCAAGCATTCCAACCAAAATTAATTGAAGGAAAAGCAATCCAATTGCATCCTTTAGTTTGTACTGCATTTAATGCGGATTTTGATGGGGATCAAATGGCAGTTCACTTACCGTTAGGACCAGAAGCAATTTTGGAAGCACAACTATTAATGTTGGGTTCTCACAATATCTTGAATCCTGCAAATGGAGCTCCAATCACGGTACCTTCTCAGGATATGGTTTTGGGTCTATATTATATGACCAAAGAACGTTTATCAACTCCAGAGCTTAAAATTTTAGGAGAAGGAATCACTTTTTATTCTGCTGAAGAAGTAAATATTGCTTTGAATGAAGGTAGATTAGAATTGAATGCTTCTGTGAAAATTAGAGCAAAAGATTTTAATGAAGCAGGTGAGTTGGTTTACCAAATCATTAAAACTACTGCGGGTCGTGTATTATTTAATGAAGTAGTACCAGAAGCAGCTGGATATATCAATGATGTATTGACTAAGAAAAACCTTAGAGATATTATCGGTCACGTTTTAAGTTCAACTGATGTACCTACAACAGCGGCTTTCTTGGATAACATGAAAGACATGGGGTACAAATTTGCCTTCAAAGGTGGTTTGTCATTCTCTCTTGGGGATATTAGAATTCCAGATCAGAAACCTAAATTAATTGCCGACGCAAGAGAGCAAGTAGGAGGTATTTCTGCAAATTATAACATGGGTCTTATTACCAATAACGAGCGTTACAACCAAGTTATTGATGTATGGACTTCAGCAAATGCTCAATTGACAGAGTTAGCAATGAAAAACATTAGAGAAGACCAACAAGGTTTCAACTCAGTGTATATGATGCTTGATTCTGGAGCAAGGGGTTCCAAAGAACAAATTCGTCAGTTAACTGGTATGCGTGGTTTGATGGCTAAGCCAAAAAAATCTACTGCTGGTGGTGGTGAAATTATTGAAAACCCGATTCTTTCTAACTTTAAAGAAGGTCTTTCTATCCTTGAGTATTTTATTTCTACTCACGGTGCGCGTAAAGGACTTGCGGATACGGCATTGAAAACTGCCGATGCAGGATATTTAACAAGAAGATTGCATGATGTATCTCAAGATGTTATTGTTAACATCGAAGATTGTGGTACACTAAGAGGTGTTGAAGTATCAGCATTGAAGAAAAATGAGGAAATTGTTGAATCATTAGGAGAAAGAATCTTAGGACGTGTTGTATTACAGGACGTTGTAAATCCTTTGAATAATGAAGTCTTAATTCAATCTGGACAGCAAATCACTGAAGTTATAATGAAAGCAATTGACGCTTCTCCAATCGAGAAAGTGGAAGTGCGTTCACCATTAACTTGTGAAGCGTTAAAAGGTATTTGTGCAAAATGTTACGGTAGAAATTTAGCTACTGGTAAAATGACACAAAGAGGAGAAGCAGTTGGTGTTATCGCAGCACAATCTATTGGAGAACCAGGTACACAGTTAACACTACGTACATTCCACGTTGGTGGGGTTGCGGGTGGTATTTCTGAGGAATCAAGTATTATTACCAAATTTGCAGGTAAGCTTGAAATCGAAGATTTGAAAACTGTAAAAGGTGAAGATAGCGAAGGCAATTCGGTTGATATTGTTGTATCTCGTTCTACGGAATTGAAATTAATTGATGAAAGAACAGGTATCTTATTAAGTACAAATAATATTCCTTACGGTTCTAGTATTTTCGTTAAAGACGGTCAATCTGTTGCTAAAGGAGATGTAATTTGTAAATGGGATCCATATAATGGAGTTATCGTTTCTGAGTTTACTGGTAAAATTGCTTACGAAGATTTAGAGCAAGGTCAATCATTCATGGTTGAAATTGATGAGCAAACTGGTTTCCAAGAAAAAGTAATTTCTGAATCTAGAGCTAAAAAATTAATTCCTACTTTATTGGTTTACGGTAAAGAAGGCGAACTAATTCGTTCGTATAACTTACCAGTTGGAGCCCACTTGATGGTTGAAAACGGTGAGAAAATTAAAGCAGGTAAAGTATTGGTAAAAATTCCACGTCGTTCTTCTAAATCAGGAGATATTACTGGAGGTTTACCTAGAATTACAGAGTTGTTAGAAGCTCGTAATCCTTCAAACCCAGCTGTTGTTTCTGAAATCGATGGTGTTGTTTCTTTTGGAAAAATCAAAAGAGGTAACCGTGAGATTGTTATCGAATCTAAATTTGGTGACGTTAGAAAATACTTGGTTAAATTATCAAGCCAAATTCTAGTTCAAGAAAATGACTTTGTAAGAGCAGGGGTACCTTTATCTGATGGTGCAATTACTCCAGATGATATTTTAAGAATTCAAGGACCAGCAGCTGTTCAACAGTATTTGGTAAATGAAATTCAAGAAGTATACCGTTTGCAAGGGGTAAAAATCAACGACAAACACTTTGAAGTAGTAATACGTCAAATGATGCGTAAAGTAAGAGTTCAGGATCCAGGTGATACTTTATTCTTAGAAGATCAATTAATTCACACTAAAGATTTTATCGTTCAAAATGATAAATTATACGGTATGAAAGTAGTTGAAGATGCTGGAGATTCTAGTGCATTAAAAGAAGGACAAATTATTACGCCTCGTGAGTTGCGTGATGAAAACTCTTTATTGAAACGTACAGATAAAAATCTTGTTGTAGCTCGTGATGTTGTTACTGCAACAGCAACGCCAGTTTTACAAGGTATTACAAGAGCATCGCTTCAAACTAAATCGTTTATTTCTGCTGCATCTTTCCAAGAAACCACTAAAGTATTGAACGAAGCTGCTGTTGCAGGTAAAATTGATTACTTAGAAGGATTGAAAGAAAATGTAATTGTAGGACATAGAATCCCTGCCGGAACAGGTATGAGAGAATATGACAACACAATTGTAGGTTCGAAAGAAGATTATAATGATATGATGGCTAACAAAGAAGAATATATTTACTAGCCCCACCCCAGCCCTCCCCAAAGGAGAGGGAGGAAATAGGAAAAAAAATTAATATTTATGAGTAATTCTAATCAACAACAAGAGCAAATTAATATTGAGCTAGATGAAAAAATTGCTGAAGGAATTTATTCCAATTTGGCAATAATAAATCACTCTTCATCAGAGTTTGTTTTAGATTTTGTAAGCATTATGCCAGGTATTCCTAAAGCTAAGGTGAAATCAAGAATTGTCTTGACACCGCAACATGCTAAAAGGCTGTTAAAAGCAATAGGAGAAAATATTCATCGTTTTGAAGTCGCTCATGGCGAAATAAAAGACACTGAACAGGCACCAATACCGCTTAATTTTGGTCCGGCAGGACAAGCATAATATTTTTAAAAGGCTCCAGAAATGGAGCCTTTTTTATTTATAGGCTATTTTTGGATGGGAAGAGTAGCTAATTGATTTCACCTTTTGAAATTTTACATAGCCATGATTGGAATGCTTTTATGGTTTTACAAATAAAATCGGAGTTTAAAATACACTTCAGTTTTACCAGTTCAGTCCAAGGATTAACTGTGCTGTTTTTTTAGTTTATGCTTTGTAACTATTTTGAGCTTTACCATTTTTAACTACTTTAAGTTAAAGTGTTTATTAAATACGCCAACATTAACTCATTATTAAATTTTGGTCGTTTATAACAAATTTGTGCTTTAAACGAGTATAATTGTTCTTAATCGAAAATATTTTTTGCTCGTTTATAAATGGTATACTTTCGCTCTTGAAACAGATAAACGTATTCTGGGTTTTATAAAAAACGAATTGTTATGAAATATTTTACTTTAAAAGCTAACACTAAAGGGATTTCAAATCTCTTGATACTGTTCGTTTTTATATTACTGTCAAACATATCTGTATTTGGTCAATCTGCACAAAAGTTAGTGGATGATAGTACGATTGAAGTTAACAGTAATGCAAAAAAAGAAAATGTCTCAGCAGTTTCCACTCAATCAAACAGTATGAATTTTGTTTTATGGTTTATGGGTACTAAACAAGATCCAAACGGTACAATATCTAAAGAAAGTTCAAGTGCAAAAATACAGGTTATAACATCTGGTTCTGCTCCAAACCGTTTGTTAATCAAAGCTTTTTTAAAGAAAGCGGTAGATACAGGCAGTATGGTTTCTTAAGTAGAAATTTATTTTAAAAGGGATATAAAAAAAACGCTAATTGAAAAATTAGCGTTTTTTTGTAACTATTTCAAAAGAATGTGATTTACTCAAATTCTGAAGTAAAAAATAATTTCACATTCGGATATTTATTTTGTGTCATCTGGATTGTAAAGTCAGAATCAGCTAGAAATACTAATTGTCCGTACTTATCATGAGCTAAGAATTTTTGTTTTATTCGTCTAAATTCTTTAAATTCCTCACTTTTGATATCATTAGGCTTTACCCAACACGCTTTGTGTACCGGAAAGTTTTCATACGTACATTTTGCGCCATATTCATGCTCTAAACGGTACTGAATTACCTCATATTGAAGTGCGCCAACCGTTCCAATGACTTTTCTGTTGTTCATTTCCAAAGTAAATAACTGAGCAACACCTTCATCCATCAACTGATCGACTCCTTTATCCAATTGCTTGGCTTTCATTGGATCGGCATTATTGATGTATCGGAAATGTTCTGGAGAAAAACTTGGAATTCCTTTGAAACTCATGATTTCTCCCTCGGTCAACGTATCCCCAATTTTGAAATTTCCAGTGTCATGTAAGCCAACAATATCACCAGGATACGATATATCTACAATTTCTTTCTTTTCAGCAAAAAAAGCATTTGGACTAGAAAATTTTAAGTTTTTCTTTTGACGCACGTGATAATACGGTTTGTTTCTTTCAAAAGTTCCAGAGACAATTTTTATAAAAGCTAAACGGTCTCGATGTTTTGGATCCATATTGGCGTGGATTTTAAAAACAAATCCAGACATTTTCTCCTCTTTCGGATCTACTAATCGTGTTTCTGAATCTTTGGGTCTTGGTGACGGAGCAATTTGAACAAAACAATCCAATAATTCTCTAACTCCAAAATTGTTCAATGCAGAACCAAAAAATACAGGTTGTAGTTTTCCGTCTAAATAATCTTGACGATCAAATTTTGGGTATACTTCGTCTATTAATTCTAATTCTTCACGCAATCTATCGGCTGGTTTTTGACCAATTATTTTCTCTAATTCAGGATTTTGAACATCGGAGAAAGCAATCGTTTCTTCAATGTTTTTACGGCTGTCGCCACTAAATAAGTTTATGTTTTGTTCCCAAAGGTTGTAAATTCCTTGAAAGTCATACCCCATTCCTATTGGGAAACTCAATGGAGTAACCGTTAAACCCAGTTTTTGTTCCACTTCGTCCATCAAGTCAAAAGCGTCTTTTCCTTCTCGGTCTAATTTGTTGATAAATACAATAATTGGGATTTTTCGCATTCTACAAACCGCAACTAATTTCTCTGTTTGTTCCTCGACACCTTTTGCCACATCAATTACAACAATAACGCTATCGACAGCAGTTAAGGTTCTAAAAGTATCCTCTGCAAAATCTTTGTGTCCCGGCGTATCGAGAATATTTATTTTTTTGTCTTTATAATTGAATGCTAAAACCGAAGTGGAAACCGAAATACCTCTCTGGCGTTCAATTTCCATAAAGTCACTGGTAGCACCTTTTTTAATTTTATTATTTTTTACAGCACCTGCTTCTTGAATCGCACCACCAAAAAGGAGGAGTTTCTCTGTAAGTGTTGTTTTTCCGGCATCAGGATGTGAGATAATCCCGAAAGTTCTTCTGCGTTGTATTTCTTCTAAAAAGCCCATATTTGTATAAATAGTTTGCAAAAGTACTATTTATATATGCCAATTAAAAAAATTGTAACCGCTAATTGGAGTAGTTGGATTTTGAAGTTGCAATTCATAGGATTGTAATTCAATATTAGAAATGTGATGATTTAATAAATGATAAAAAAGAAGGCCATCTTTTCACACAGCCTCGATGATCTTTACTTGTTACATATTGATTGACCAAATAGACTATCAATTGTACACACTTTTAAATAAGAAATGAAAGTAACCGTTAGTATTTGAGATTTTAATTTTTTTTCCAATATTCATTTTGTTTATACTTTAACAATCGAATATTCGAATAAACAAATGCGTTTATAATTTTTTGTTAATAGTAAGATGGAAACTTGTATTATGTAATTGAATTGCTATTTTTGTTCGTTTTAAATTTAAAGAATACTTAAGAATTGTATTGTAAAATTTCAATTCAGTTGTTGATTCTTAAAGTGTATATTTGCCAAAATTAATCAGGCAGCTATCAAAAGGTTTAAGAACAATAGAATAAGTACCTTTTTACGACAAATAGAAATTAGAATAATGCCAATAAATAAAACAGAAATGAAATCCATTAATAATAGAATTGTATTTACTTTTTTTCTTTTACTTTTTACATGTGTTACAATAAGTGCGCAAGAAATTATTAAGGACTCTGTGATTGTTCCAATCAAGAAAATACAATCAACTGGTAAACAAAAAATAGATGGTGTCATTGCTACTGTTGGAGATTACATCATATTAGATTCAGATATTGACAAATCGTATCTTGAAATTTCAGCGGGAGGCGGATCTGTAAAAGATATTACAAGATGCCAAATGTTAGGGAAGTTATTAGAAGACAAATTGTACGCACATCAAGCCATTCAGGACAGTATTGTAGTTACTGATGCAGAAGTGAAGGGTATGATGGAAGACCGATTGAGTTATATGGTAGAGCAAATTGGTTCTTTAGATAAAGTTGTGAAGTATTACAAGAAGGATTCTGAAGAGGAATTTAGAACGTACTTCTCAGATATTTTGAAAGAAGGTAAGTTGAGTTCAGAAATGCAAAAGAAAATTGTAGATGGTGTAGAAATCACTCCAGAAGAAGTTCGAAATTATTTCAAAAAAATACCAGCAGCAGATTTACCCTTTTTTGGTGTTGAATTAGAAGTAGCTCAAATTGTTGTTACTCCAAAAGTTTCCGATGCCGACAAGCAAAAAGTAATTGATAAACTAAATGGTTTCAAAAAGGAAATTGAGGAAGGTTCTAGCTTTTCTACAAAAGCAGTTTTGTATACCCAGGATCCTGCCTCAAGGTCAAATGGAGGTTTCTACAAGATGAATCGCAAGACACCTTTTGTAAAGGAATTTAAAGATGTCGCTTTCAGTCTTGCAGAAGGAGAAATTTCGGCGCCATTTGAAACAATTTTTGGTTATCATATCATTTTAGTTGAAAAAATCAAAGGGCAAGAAATAGAATTACGTCATATATTGTTGAGTCCAACAGTAACGGACGCGGCACTAACTGAGGCCAAAGAAAAAATTACGTTGATTAAAAAAAGAATTGAAGATAAGGAAATCACTTTTGCGGAAGCAGCAAGAACCTTATCGGATGAAAAAGAAACAAGAGCAAATGGTGGAGCATTAATCAATCCACAAACCCAAGACACGCGTTTTGAATTGACCAAAATGGATCCTACTTTTTACAGCCAAGTTTCCAATTTGAAAGAGGGTGAAGTTTCGGCTCCAATATTGGATCAAGGTGAAGAAGGTAAGAAGAAATTTAAAATAGTTACTGTAACTAATCGAATTGATGAACATGCAGCGGACTATGCGAAGGATTACATCAAAATCAAAGAATTAGCGCTAACCCAAAAGAAGATTTCGACTATTGGAAAATGGTTTGACGAAAAAATTAAAGAAACATACATCAAAATCATCGGAGAATATAGAGATTGTGCTTTTACTAACAATTGGTTAAAAAAATAGATTCGCAAATTGTTTTAGAGCTTAGAATTAAGAATAAAATATTTTCGATAAACAAATAAAAGAGTTAGTTTTATGTTTTCATAAAGCTAACTCTTTTTAATTTTAAACATACTCATTACATGTCAGACGTAGCAGCAATTCATAACTTAGTTCAAAAACGAAACGAATTAAAGACAGAAATAGCCAAAATCATTGTGGGTCAAGATGCGGTTGTAGACCAGATTTTGCTTTGCATCTTTTCTGGAGGTCACGCATTATTAGTTGGAGTTCCAGGATTGGCCAAAACACTATTGGTAAATACACTTTCGCAGGCGTTAGGACTTAATTTCAAGCGAATTCAATTTACGCCAGATTTGATGCCGTCGGATATTCTTGGAAGTGAAATATTGGATGAAAATCGTCATTTTAAATTTATAAAAGGGCCTATTTTTTCGAATATTATTCTTGCAGATGAGATCAATAGAACACCACCAAAAACACAAGCCGCACTACTGGAAGCGATGCAGGAACGTTCGGTAACGATTGCGGGTGAAAACCACAAACTAGACTTGCCGTATTTTGTGCTAGCTACTCAAAATCCTATTGAGCAAGAAGGAACGTATCCTTTGCCAGAAGCACAATTAGATCGATTTATGTTTGCTATTAAACTAGGATATCCTTCGTTTTTAGAAGAAGTTCAAGTGGTAAAGCAAACCACTTCGGATATAAAAAATACGATAAACCCATTGTTTACCGCTCAGGAAATAATTGATTTTCAACAGTTGATTCGTAGAATCCCAGTTGCAGATAATGTAATTGAATACGCGGTAACACTGGTTAGCAAAACCCGTCCGGATAATCCGTTGTCTAATGAGTTTGTAAAAAATTATTTAGATTGGGGAGCGGGACCTCGAGCTTCTCAAAATTTAATTTTAGCTGCCAAAGCCAATGCTGCTTTTAAAGGTAAATTTTCACCAGATATCGAAGATGTGAAAGCAGTAGCCATTGGAATATTGCGTCATAGAATCATAAAAAACTACAAAGCAGATGCTGAAGGCATTACTGAAGAAATGATTATTGAAAAATTGTTTTAAAAATTGTTTTAAAAATTTCGACTTGCTTTACAAGTTTTTTGTCCCAACTATAACGATTTCTTAGTCGTCGTTCTTTTTGTTTTTCAAAAATGAAGCTGTTGTAAATAATTTAGTATGGATTAAGCAGTATTGTGTTAATTTTTTAAAATTTTATCAATTATACGCATCAAAAATCAGTATTAGGTAATAATATGTTTTCAAATCACTGCATCCCCTAAATTTTTTTAAATATCATTTGAAATAACTAAATTTGCGAGATAAATAAAAATTGAGCTATTTTGGCTTTTATTTTTGTGTGAATCAAAGCAATTAGCCACTAACATTGAAAAAAATCTATTATGAGCATGTATAGCGATTATTTAAGAGAAATCGAAGAAAGAAAAGGGCAGGGATTACATCCAAAACCTATTGATGGTGCTGAATTACTAAGCGAAATCATTACACAGATAAAAGATATTGAAAACGCCGATCGTGCCGAATCATTACATTTTTTCATTTACAATACCGTGCCGGGTACTACACCTGCAGCTGGTGCTAAAGCAGTTTTTTTAAAGGAAATTATTCAAGGAATAGCAGTAGTTAATGAAATTACTCCCGCTTTTGCATTTGAATTATTATCACACATGAAAGGGGGACCTTCTATTAAAGTTTTATTAGATTTAGCTTTAGGAGACCATATCGAAATTGCCAAGCAGGCTGCTGAGGTGCTGAAAACACAGTTTTTTCTATATGAAGCAGATACGAATCGCTTAGAAGAAGCCTATAAAAATGGAAATACAATTGCTACAACTATTTTAGAAAGTTATGCTAAAGCGGAGTTTTTTACAAAGCTTCCAGAAGTAGTTGAAGAAATAAAAGTAGTAACATATATTGCTGGCGAAGGAGATATTTCAACAGATTTATTGTCGCCTGGTAACCAAGCGCACTCTCGGTCAGATCGTGAACTTCATGGAAAATGCTTGATTTCTCCAGCTGCACAAGACGAAATCCAAGCCCTGCAAGCGCAACATCCTGATAAAAGTGTGATGCTTATTGCTGAAAAAGGAACTATGGGCGTAGGTTCATCAAGAATGTCAGGTGTGAATAATGTGGCGCTTTGGACCGGTAAAAAAGCAAGTCCGTACGTTCCGTTTATAAATATTGCGCCTATTGTAGCAGGAACAAACGGAATTTCACCAATATTCCTTACTACTGTTGATGTAACGGGCGGTATTGGTCTAGATCTTAAAAACTGGGTAAAAAAGTTAGATCAAAATGGGGATCCAATTCGTAACGAAAGTGGCGATGTTGTGCTGGAAGAAGCCTATTCGGTTGCTACTGGAACGGTATTAACCATCAATACCAAAACAAAAAAATTATACAATGGCGATACAGAATTAATCGATATTGCTAAAGCATTTACTCCTCAAAAAATGGAGTTCATTAAAGCTGGAGGATCGTATGCGATTGTTTTTGGAAAAAAATTACAAACTTTTGCTTCTAGAACATTAGGAATCGCAATTGTTCCCGTTTTTGCTACATCAAAAGAAGTTTCTGTTGAAGGACAAGGATTGACGGCAGTTGAAAAAATATTTAATAAAAACGCAGTTGGGAATACGCCAGGAAAAGTGCTTCATGCAGGTTCTGACGTTCGTGTTACCGTAAACATCGTAGGGTCTCAAGACACGACTGGTTTAATGACTTCTCAAGAATTAGAGTCGATGGCAGCAACTGTGATTTCACCTATTGTTGATGGTGCTTACCAGTCCGGTTGTCATACTGCATCAGTTTGGGACAATAAATCGAAAGCGAATATTCCAAGATTGATGAAGTTTATGAATGATTTTGGTTTAATTACGGCTCGGGATCCAAAAGGGGAATATCACGCCATGACCGATGTTATTCACAAAGTTTTAAATGATATTACTGTAGATGAGTGGGCTATCATTATTGGTGGTGACTCGCATACTAGAATGTCAAAAGGAGTTGCATTTGGTGCAGATTCCGGTACCGTTGCGCTAGCACTTGCTACTGGAGAAGCGTCTATGCCAATTCCAGAATCAGTAAAAGTGACGTTTAAAGGCGACATGAAAAATTACATGGATTTCCGTGATGTTGTTCATGCTACGCAATCTCAAATGTTGAAACAATTTGGCGGAGAAAATGTATTTCAGGGTCGAATTATCGAAGTGCACTTAGGAACACTTACTGCAGATCAAGCCTTTACCTTTACGGACTGGACAGCTGAGATGAAAGCGAAAGCTTCGATTTGTATTTCTGAAGACGATACTTTAATCAAATCGTTAGAAATTGCGCAAGGAAGAATCCAGATCATGATCGATAAAGGTATGGATAACGAAAAGCAAGTTCTAAAAGGATTGATTGCGATTGCCAATAATAGAATTGAAGAAATTAAGTCAGGTACTAAACCAGCTTTGACTCCTGATGCCAATGCAAAATATTTTGCCGAAGTAGTTATTGATTTAGATATCGTTGCTGAACCTATGATTGCAGATCCAGACGTAAACAATGCAGATGTTTCTAAGCGTTACACGCACGATACGATTCGTCCGCTTTCTTTTTACGGCGGTGTGAAAAAAGTAGATCTTGGTTTTGTAGGATCTTGTATGGTACACAAAGGCGATTTGAAGATTTTATCTCAAATGCTAAAAAATATAGACGAACAATACGGTAAAGTAGAGTTTAAAGCACCGCTAGTGGTAGCACCGCCAACCTACAACATCGTAGACGAATTGAAAGCAGAGGGAGATTGGGAAGTGTTACAAAAATACTCTGGATTCGAATTTGATGATAATGCTCCAAAAGGCGTTGCACGTACTGGATATGAAAATATTCTGTATCTAGAGCGTCCTGGTTGTAATTTATGTATGGGTAACCAAGAAAAAGCAGCCAAAGGAGATACGGTGATGGCAACCTCTACGCGTCTTTTTCAAGGAAGAGTTGTTGAAGATTCAGAGGGTAAAAAAGGAGAATCCTTGCTTTCATCAACACCAGTTGTGGTACTTTCTACCATTTTAGGGAGAACGCCAACGATTGAAGAATACAAAGCTGCCGTGAAAGGAATTAACCTAACTCAGTTTGCGCCTTCTCACAAATTATTGGCAAATTAGCAAAATAGTAAAATAAATAATTCTAAAAGCCTAAGTCTGTATAAAAGACTTAGGCTTTTTTTATGAGTATGCCTTCTCTATTTTTTGTACCTTGTAATGATTCAATAATTACTAACGTGTAGCAACAAAAAACAATTTGATATGGCTTTTGATATAGAAATGATTCGAAAAGTGTACGACAACATGACCACTTGTGTAGATAAAGCACGCGAAATAGTTGGGCGTCCGCTTACGCTAACAGAGAAAATTTTATACAACCACCTTTGGGATGGAATGCCAACTGAAGCTTTTATGCGAGGTGCAGATTATGTAGATTTTGCTCCAGATAGAGTGGCGTGCCAAGATGCAACGGCTCAAATGGCCTTATTGCAATTTATGCATGCAGGAAAATCTAAAGTGGCAGTTCCTACAACAGTGCATTGCGATCACTTGATTCAGGCCAAAGTGAATGCAGTCACTGATTTGGCTAGAGCCAAAACTCAAAGCAACGAAGTGTTTGAATTCCTTTCTTCCGTTTCTAATAAATACGGAATTGGTTTCTGGAAACCAGGCGCCGGAATTATTCATCAGGTGGTGTTAGAGAATTATGCTTTTCCAGGCGGAATGATGATCGGTACCGACTCCCATACTGTAAATGCAGGTGGTTTAGGAATGGTAGCTATTGGTGTTGGTGGTGCTGATGCGGTAGATGTTATGTCAGGAATGGCGTGGGAATTAAAGTTTCCTAAATTAATTGGAGTAAAATTAACGGGTAAACTATCGGGGTGGACTGCTCCAAAAGATGTAATTCTTAAAGTTGCTGGAATTCTTACCGTAAAAGGAGGAACAGGCGCTATTGTTGAATATTTTGGCGAAGGCGCAACCGCTATGTCTTGCACAGGAAAAGGAACAATCTGTAATATGGGTGCCGAAATTGGCGCAACGACTTCTACTTTTGGTTATGATGCATCTATGAGTAGGTATTTGCGTTCTACAGATAGAGCTGATGTTGCAGATGCTGCAGATAAAATTGCATCGTATTTAACTGGCGACGCTGCCGTATATGAAAACCCAGAGCTGTATTTTGATCAAGTAATCGAAATCAATTTAGACGAATTAGAACCACATTTAAATGGTCCTTTTACGCCAGATCTAGCAACGCCAATTTCAAAAGTAAAAGAGGAAGCCCTCAAAAACAATTGGCCTTTAAAAATTGAAGTAGCTTTAATTGGCTCTTGCACCAATTCATCCTACGAGGATATTGCGCGAGCGGCTTCTATCGCAAAACAAGTTACCGATAAAAATTTAAAAATAAAATCCCAATTTACCATTACACCAGGTTCTGAAATGGTTCGCTACACCATAGAACGTGACGGATTTATTGATGTTTTCGACAAAATGGGAGCAACTGTTTTTGCAAATGCTTGTGGACCATGTATCGGAATGTGGGATCGTGAAGGCGCAGACAAGGAAGAACGCAATACAATCGTACATTCATTCAATAGAAACTTCTCAAAAAGAGCTGACGGGAACCCTAATACGTTGGCTTTTGTAGGTTCGCCAGAACTAGTTACTGCTTTAGCCATAGCAGGAGATTTAAGTTTTAATCCATTAACAGATACATTAATAAATGAAAATGGAGATGAGGTAAAACTGGATGCACCATCAGGCGACGAATTACCACCAAAAGGATTTGATGTTGAAGATCCTGGATTTCAAGCACCAGCTGCAGACGGTTCTGGAATTCAAGTTTCAGTAAGTGACACGTCAGAGCGCTTGCAATTATTAGCGCCATTCTTACCTTGGGACGGGAAAAATATTTTGGGAGCTAGAGTATTGATCAAAGCATTTGGGAAATGTACCACAGATCACATTTCAATGGCAGGTCCGTGGTTGCGCTTCCGTGGGCATTTAGATAATATTTCTAATAATATGTTAATCGGAGCCATTAATGCCTTTAATCAAAAAACAAATTCTGTTAAAAATCAACTTACCGGCACCTACGATGCGGTTCCTGCTGTTGCGCGCGCCTATAAAGCGGCCGGAGTTCCTTCTATTGTTGTTGGCGATCACAATTACGGTGAAGGATCATCTCGAGAACATGCCGCCATGGAGCCTCGTTTTTTAGGTGTCAAAGCCGTTTTGGTCAAGTCATTTGCACGGATCCATGAAACCAATCTAAAAAAACAAGGCTTGCTGGGATTGACGTTTGCAACAGAATCTGATTACGATAAAATTCAAGAAGATGACACGATCAATTTTATAGATTTAGTCGATTTTGCTCTAGGAAAACCACTAACATTAGAGTTCGTGCATACTGATGGGACTACAGATAGTATTTTGGCAAATCATACCTATAACGAGGGTCAAATAGGTTGGTTTGTTGCCGGTTCTGCCTTAAATTTAATCGCAGCAGCGGGAAACGCATAAACCAAGCCAGCTATTTTATACTCAAAACGCCTTAGGAAACTAGGGCGTTTTTCTATGTATGGTTCCTATTTTTCTAAGGAGCTATTTCCTGCTGAGCGTTTCAAGCTTTTTCATCCAATTGCTTTTTTCCAGCGCATAAAGGAGCTTTTTTCAGTCGCTCTTTATACTCAGGAAAAAAATAGCAATTGGATTTCAAAAGGCTTTTCACTTTCATCAGGGCTAAAAAGAAAGGAATAAAAATGACGTTTTGATAGACCTCAAAAGCCAATGCCTACAGTTGCTTTTGACCGTAAAATCATCGATAAAAGTCAAAAAAAAGCGTTAAAGTTTGTTTTTTGAGCGTTAAAATTTGAAAAAGTCTGGGTATTTTTGAATAAATGATATATATTAGCTTTTTAAATAAAATAATTGTCAGAAGAGTATCGGATAAATTTATTCCCATCTTCTCTCTCAAATTTTATTTCAAAAGCAATAATCCAGTCGGAAAATAGTGCTTTATTATTTCAACTGCTAATGTATTTGAAATAGAAAATCAATCAGAATTTAAAATGGACACATTCCGAATTTCTTTTTTTTGAAAGAGATTAGGAACATTTTTACAATTTTTTAAAAAGAAAAGTAAAAAAGCAAAACCAGAGCGAGATTTAATAATTATATCCCGAAATCGCTGTGTAGAATAAAAATGGGGTAAGTAATTTGAAATAGATGAATATGAGTTTAAGATTAATTGTAACATTGTTTGTATTAAATAGTATCGTTCTTTTTTCACAGGAGAAAACCACTAAACACACTATCGCAAAAGGAGAAACAATTTCAAGTATTGCAGAGAAATATGACGTAAAACAGAGTGCTATTTTTAAATTAAATCCAAAATCAAAAAATCTTTTAAAACTCAATTCCATTTTATTAATTCCAGTTGCCGCTTCAAAAAAGTCCAATGTAAAATCTAAAATTGCAACAAATTATACCAGTAAAGAGCATGAAGTTTTAGCCAAAGAAACACCATACGGAATTGCTAAACGATACGGAATCTCGCTGAAAGAATTAAACGAAGTCAATCCAACATTAGAAGCCACTGGATTAAAAATAGGTCAAAAAATTATACTTCCGGCTCAAGCATCTTCACCTGAAATAGCAGTTGCCGCAAAGTTTACTGAAACAGGAAATTTCACTGCAGAGCAAACTACAATTGCCGTTTTGCCTAAAGAATCCAAGTATTCAATCGCCAGAAAATACGGAATTACAGTAAAAGAATTAGATAGAGCCAACCCAACAATAGGAACTAAAGCACTTCGAGTTGGTCAAAAAATAACAATTCCAGGAAATGGAAATCTATCGAGTGAAACAATTGTTGCTGCTTCAGAAAATAAAGAAGTGTCAACTCCAGAAATGGTAGTTGTTGCTGAACCAGTCAAAGAAGTATCAAAATCAGAAGAGGCAGTAGTTTTAGAACAAAAAACAGAGCTGTTTCAACCAAAAATCATTGCTATTACTGATGTAAAAGAAACCGAGACTGAACCTTCCGGTATTGTAACTCGGGAAGTTTTACCAAAAGAAACTAAATACGGTATTGCTAAACAATATGGACTAACGGTAAAAGAACTAGAAAATCAAAATCCAACCGTTAAAAACGGACTTCGCGTAGGAGATAAACTAAGCATTCGTGCTAATAATGAGCCCATACAAAATAATGTAATTGTTAGCGCAGATCAAATAAATGCCGCTCCTATTGAGAATACTAAAATTGATTTTAACAATGGATTAAAACCAACATTTAATCACGATTTTCTGGATCAATTGATTCAGCGGGCTTCAGAAAATATAGGAACTCGATACCGATCTGGAGGAACTTCAAAAGCAGGATTTGATTGCTCAGGTCTTATGTGTTCGACTTTTGAAGCTTTTGACATAAAATTACCAAGGACATCGAGAGAACAATCAAGTATTGGTACAAGAATTAATACTGAAGAAGCTCAAAAAGGAGATCTTATATTTTTTAAAACAAACGGCCGAAGCCAAATTAATCACGTAGGTATGGTGGTTGAAGTTTGTGAGGGAGAAATAAAATTCATTCACTCTTCGGTTAGCAACGGTGTGATTATTTCGTCTACTAAAGAAAAGTATTACGAGAAAAATTTCTCTCAAATCAATAGAGTATTACAATAATTTGGTGCCTTGCCTTCCGTATTATTGCAAACGCTTCAACTACTGAAGCGTTTTTTATTACTACTAAATTTTTATTTCACCTGAATTCCCACCTACTAAATTGGTGCCAGTGACTACAGAGGCTGCCATTTTTAGAAAATTGATCATTTGATTGCCATCAACGTCCCAAAAATAGGCACTAGTCGGTTTGACTTTAATGACGGATACGTTGGGGTCTTTTTTTCCTTCCTTAAACCAAATGTTCACTACAGGAGTCCACAACTCTTCAATTTTTGCTGGATCAGTATTGATGCTGGCTTCACCATTTACTACCATATAACTCCCTTTTCCAGGATGGGCAAAAAATAGTTGAACAGCAGCATCGTGTTCTATTTCTTTATTCTTGTCGCTATTTTTCTCACTAAAAAACCAAATGTTTCCCTCGTCACATACATCAACTACACCCATTGGTCTTGCAGTCGCTCCATCATTCTTTTCCAGATTAGTACAAAAAAGACAGGTATTGATATCTTTAACAAGGCTCTTAAGTTTGTCTACTCCTTCAACTGTATATTCATTTTTTGTATCGCTCATAATCCTAGTTTTATATGAATTGAATTTTGCTGTTTTGTTTTACAAAGATGGTCAACAAAGGCGCGAATCGCATTATACAATTAAGAAGAAAAGTTTCATTTTTCACGTATTAAAACGGTAACATTAGGTGTTTTAAAGCGTATTGTGGTGAAAATTTACAAGAACCACTCTTTAGAAAGATCGAAAAGTAAAAATTGTTTTTAATTTGAAATACGTTGGATAAACCAGTCAAAAGGAACGATCAGATTTTTCGAAAACGGCTAGTTAAATATGGTCTAATAAAAATTATAATTTTTTTACTGCACTTTAAATGAATTGAAATTGGATTTTTTGGTGGAGTAAGTAGTAATTCAAAGTAAGTAAACTTTAGAGTTGTTTTAATTTCTGTTGTAATAACTGTTTTACAAGAATATCTCTTATTATTTTGATGGATGTTTCGGTTGAACTGCTATTCGTATTTATAGCGGTACTATCATTATTATAAGGCGCATAAGTAACTTGATTGGGTCTTGAAAATAAACCTACTGTAGGTGTCAAGGAAGCACTAGCCAAATGCATAATCCCACTATCAGCGCCAATGAAAATTTCAGTGTTTGCGATTACGGCACCAATTTCACGGATGTCTTTGCTATAAAACGTAGGGGATTTAAATGCTATTTGCGAAACATTTTCGACGGGTAAAATTTCGATGATGTTGTAATCGGTAAATTCTTGTAGTAATGCAGTGTAAAAATCATTCCACCAATCAGTTGAATAGCATTTGTCGTCTGTTGCATAGGTAAAAATGGATATTGTTTTTTTGGCTGCAGGAACAATTTCGTCTACCGTTTTTTTACCGACTCCTAATTCATTAGCACTCAATTTTAAGTCTAATGATGGAACCGAATTTGTATTTTCAGGAAAACCCAGTTCGGTCAAAAAGCGTCTAAATTCATAAACCGGATACTTTGCAATGTGACCATAATCGCTATGTTTCGATTGTAAAGTACTATTTTCTGCTCCAAAGAATTTATACTTGGCATTAGCGAATTGGGCAGATAATCTTCCAGATGATGAGTTTTTATTTACATTGATTACAATATCATATTTGGCACTTTTTAGTTGCACCCAAACCTTAAAATAAGCAATTAAATTTTTAAAAGGTTTTTTAGGAAGTTCAATGATGGTATCTATGTTCTTGTAGTTTTCAAAAATAATGGGCGTTAAGCCACCTTTTACAAACAAATCAATTTTGCAATCTGGAAAAGTAGCACTTACATCTTGTACGAGCGGGGTAATCAATAAGAGGTTTCCCAATCGATGATTGGGTCTAGAAATTAAAACTCTTTTGATTTCAATTTTTTGGCTTAAATCTATGGTTTGATTGCGATGCGAATTACCAATATTCTTAGTCAGACTTTTGGTTAAAATTCTGCGGTATACATTTACTGTTTTTAAGATGCTCATGCTTTTATGATACTATATGGTACTGAAATGGGTGTTGATCTAAAATTTAAATCGGTTTATATTCTTTTGGCAGCAACTGTCAGCAGTTCTACTACTTCATAAAAATTTTAAAGGAACAAAGATACAATTTAGAAACTAATAAATATTTATGGGGTTTTGCCCTATACTATTGTGATAGATATCGGCTGCTTATTTCGGAGTAATTTACAACAGTTTGAAAACAAAAGGATTACTCAAAAATGAACTAGAAAAAGCGAGGTTTAAAACAGCGCTTACAAAATAGAATTGATGTAAATTAGACTTTTGTATCATAAAAAAGGAGCGTTATGCGCTAGGATTCTAAAATATTTATAACCTTTGACATCTAAAACAATAGTATCATGAGCATGACTAAATTAACAATTAATAAGAATGGTTCGATAAAAATTGAAGGCGATTTTGAAATTACCGATTGCAATGGTCAAACCTACGGTTTAGAAGGAAGAACTGCTTTGGGTCTTTGCCGTTGTGGTTTATCTGCCAACAAACCTTTTTGCGATGGAGCACACCGCAATGGCTTTGAGCATGAACCTGCAGCATTTGACTTGCCACCCGTAAAAACGAAGTAGTATCGTTTTTTAATTCGATTATATACGAAAAAGCTAAATCTTTGCGGATTTAGCTTTTCTTGTTTATTTTTTAAACCAATTAAATACACTGTTTTATTCACTGAATTTACTAATATTCTAAAATGATTTATCCTTCAAACTACTAATAATTGCCATCACATCTTGATCGCCCAATCCTTCTTGTTCCGCTGCAGCATAACTGTCATACAATGGATGAATCAGCGGGGAATCGAGACCGGCTTTTTTGGCTAGTCTTAAATCTTTCACTAAATGTTTCAAAGCAAATGCGGCAGGGAAAGAATCGTTAAGGATAGAAGGTGTTTTGATATTCGTAATGCCGTTACCACAGGCGCCTTGATTGATGATGTTGAGCATGTCTTCCTTGCTTACGCCGTTTTTCTCGGCAAATAAAACCGTCTCAGCTACTCCTTGAAGATTTAATCCCAGTAAGTAATTGATGGCTAATTTAGCTGAACTTGCCACACCAGGTTCGCCAACGTGAATGGCAATTTTACCCAAAACGTCAAATATGGGTTTTGCTACTTCAAAATCTTCATTTGAAGCACCAACAAGAATGACCAAAGTTCCGTCTTGTGCCGGTTTTACACTTCCAGAAACGGGAGCGTCTATAAAATGTACTTTGTGTTGGTTGCAAATGGTGTTTAAATAACGCGAGGTTTCCGGTGCAACCGTACTCATATTGATAATGGTTTTTCCAGCAGATGCTACAGACAATAAACCTTTTGGTCCCTCAAAAACTTCTTTGACAGCTGCGTCATTAGATAACATGGTCAAAACAACATCACAGGTTTCCATCAGTTCTTGTAAACTGCTTGCTGATTTTGCTCCTGCAGCCAGTAAAGGTGCTTCTTTATCTTTAGTACGATTGAAAACCGATACTTCAAAACCTGCTTGGAGTAGGTTCATAACCATTGGATTTCCCATATTGCCAAGACCTGTCCATCCTAATTTTAATGTATTCATGATTTTTGTGTTGTTTATATTATTTGTTCATTATGGGTACAGTTTTCAAAAATGCGCTACCAATTGTTGTATATCAGCTTTGTCGGTATCGAAGTCATTGCGAGGAACGAAGTAATCGTATTTAGTTTTTTAATTTACTCCTATTTGTAGGTTATGAATGCTTAATAAAGTTGTAATCGCGTTTCAAACGCTACGATTATGCTCTAAATTAAAATTGGCACTCGTGGAAAACGAGCGCCAGTGGGTAATTTTAAAATAAGGGACTTAACTTCTTTATCTTTTCAGCAGTGTACAATCACTGAGGTTTTAACTTGTATTTTATATCGTTTAGTCGTTATAATTATTAAATCTTTTCTTTGAGAGCAAAAGAAATATCATTATGACAACAAAGTGAATAATAGTATTAAAATAGGTCTTTCCAGTCAAAAAGTAACCAGATATTGTAAGAATAATTGGTAACACAACAGTTAAAATCAAAAGTCCATAGTACAAACTAGAGGTAGATTTTAACTGTTTGTCCGTTTTGTTCGAGTGTTCTTCTTTTTGCATATTTTTAATTTTTTTTTAAATAGTTTTTTCACAGCCTGACGTTCTGTGGCTTGTCTCAGTGGCGTCCTCTCACCGAACAATCATAAATATAGACCAAACTTTCAGTTATCACTGTGTTTTCTAAAGACTAACATAATTAAGTCATTGAGGCAAACCGCTGTTGTTCGTTTGTGCTTTTTGGTTCGATCCATCTTCTTTCGCTCTCAAAATATTATTTCCATATTTTGACTTTGGATTTAAACGTAATTTTATTGAGCAGTTCTATATTTGCCAAAAATTATTGCCAATAATAACATTCCAATTCCAATTCCAAAAAATAAACCTTTTGTTAAATCAGGTAATTCGACAAAATGAGAAAAGATTTGCGAAACTGCGATTATGAACATTCCACTTGACATTAGAATTACTGATTTTCTATTTATTATTTTTTTCATTTTCTTCTTTTAAGAATTACTATTTAGAGGGCAATAATTAGTATCAAATTTTATTAATTGTTACAAGTAGTTATTGTATTCTCCTCGGTCTTGCAGATTGATGCACAAAGTTATGCCACTTTAAAATGGCTGGAAGTTCGTAACCGCTTAATTTTCTAATTAACTAAAAACTTGATGCGAAACGATAATTCCACTGCATTTCAGCTAGCTCAAGGCTCTTATGTATTAGCTTTTTTTCTAGTTGTCATTTTCGCTCAGTAATTCTTCTGTTAAATTGTAGTCCGAAATAAGTTTTAATACAATTCCAAATGTTTAGGATGTTGGAGAATATTTGTTCTTCCTTAAAAAGTTAAATTTGCTCATTCGGTTTTTTGGAGAACGTCAATTATTTTACTGTATAGTAGTTGTTCATCAATGGGTTTAGAGATATAATCGTTCATTCCCACAGCGCGGGCTTTGTCTGCATCTATTGTAGTAACATCTGCAGTTAGCGCAATAATGGGAATATTGGAGTTCATCGTGTTGCGCACGAAGGCCGTGGCTTCAAAGCCATTCATTTCGGGCATTTGCAAATCCATCAATACAAGGTCGTACTTCTTTTGTTGTAGTTTTTCAATCGCAATTTTTCCGTTTTCGGCAATTTCGATCTCAAAACCAAAGTCAGCGAGTATTATTTTTATTAAAAGCTGGTTGAGTGGCATGTCTTCGGCAACCAATACTTTTAAGTTTATTATCTCGGCTTCCTTGTTCGAGACCCGTTCCGTTTCGTGTTTTATTTTTTGGTCCGTTTTTGCAAAGCTTAATTCAAAACTAAAGGCAGATCCTTTCCCCAATTCACTTTCCACGCGTATCGTGCCACCCTGTTGTTCTATTAATTTTCTAACGATGGGTAGTCCCAGACCTGTGCCACCATACAGACGCGAGTTTTCGTAAGCAGCCTGTCCAAAATCGTCAAAAATATGTTCCAACTTATTTTTATGAATGCCTATGCCAGTATCGGTTACTGTAAATTCGAGGGTTACTTCCTCCGCATCCTGTTTAAGTAGAGCAACACCCATAGTTATTTTGCCTACTTCAGTAAATTTTACAGCGTTGCTCACCAGATTTAAAATTATCTGCCGCAAACGAGTAGGGTCACCTAATATAATTTCGGGTATTGCTGTGTCAAGTTGTTCTGCCAGTTCTAAATTTTTCTCTTTTATTTTAATATCGAACAAGAGAAGCATTGCCGAAAGAGAAGTAGCTAAATTGAAAGGTATTTGTTCAAAGGTCATTCTGCCAGCATCTACTTTGGCAAGGTCGAGAATGTCGTTAATTAAAACCAGTAGGGCATCGCCCGATACCTTTATTGCCGTTAAATATTCTTCCTGCGTTTTGTCTAATTTCGATTTCAAGAGCACATTGGTAAACCCTATAATGGAGTTCATCGGGGTTCGTATTTCGTGGCTCATGTTACTCAAAAATTGTTGTTTTGCCTGCATTGCTTCTTCTGCTTTACTCTTTGCTTCTTTCAACTCATGAATATCGGTTTTGCTTCCCACCCACGTAATTATTTTGCCTGTTTCATCTTTTACAGGAACAGACCTGCATAGGTGCCATCTATACGCACCTTCTTTGTTTTTGATGCGACACTCTACGTCAAAAATATCCCCTGTGGCGACAGAGTGTTTCCAACTATTTACCATGGGTTGTAAATCATCGGGGTGTATCGTTTTTACCCAACCGCCGGCCACTAATTCGTCAAATGTGAGGCCTGTATCTTCAAGCCATTGTTGATTAAAGAATATAATATTGCCCTCGGCATCGGCATTGGTAATTTTTTGAGGCATATTGTTGGTTAAAACACGAAACTTTTTCTCGCTTACTTCAATAGCTTTTCTAGCATTTACCTGATCTGTTATTTCGTCTGCTAACACCATTACGCCAGAGATAGTTCCATCGACTTCACGCAATGGCTCATATACAAATTTTACAAATACATCTTCCAATCTACCGTTCCGATTGATGGCGAGTGGAAGTTCTTGGGATACAAACCGATTGCCTGTTCTATAAACAGTATCTAAAAGTCCTTTATATACTTGGCCCTTCACCTCAGTAATAACCTCAAAGAGAGGTTTGTCCAATGAATCTTCAATCTTCCTATCCAACAAATTAGCCATTTCTTGGTTTAAGGTTTCAAATATAAAATCTTCTCCTCGCAACACACAAATAGCTACTGGTGCTTGCATTACCAAAAGTCTGAACCGTTCTTCACTTGCTTTAATTTTTTCAGCTACAGTTTTTTGTTCATGTATTTCTGTGGTAACACCTATCCACATTTTATGTATTCCATTTTTATCTTTTATAGGCGATGCAATGTTTAAATGCCATACATAATCACCTTGTTTATTTTTTAACCGCATTTCCATTACTAAGTCATTTCCAGTTTCGGATGCTTTTTGAAAACGCTGCTGAAATTCTTCCATTTCATCTGGATGCATAATTTGGTGGTATCCAAAATCTCTTAATTCTTCAAAAGTATATCCGCTGAAATCTAACCAGTGTTTATTAAAATAGGTAACACTACCATCTGCTGATGCATTGCTGATTTTTGCAGGCATTAAATCAGCCATTAGGCGTAATCGCTGTTCGTTTTCTTCAATCTTCCTTTTTGCAATTACCTGCTCGGTTACATCATTACCAATAATAGTAATACCCGAAATAGTTTCGTCGGCTTCCAAATAAGGTTGGAAAACAAAATTGAAAAAATACTCTTCCCTTAAGTCCCCATGAAGACTTTTAGGGCTTTGTACTTCATTACCATGAAAAGGGATACCGGTGGCACGTACTTCATCAAGTAAAGCTGGGAAGCTTGTGTTTTTAAGATCGGGCATAAGTTCAAGGAGCGATTTGCCTTCTATATCATTCCCTATTCCCCAAACTTCTTTGATCCGGTCGTTTGCAAGGTCAATGATAAGGTCTTTGCCTTTTAGTACGGCAAAAGTAAATGACGAATGCTTTAGCATCAGGTTATACCGCTTATCGCTTTCTTCAATTTTTTTTCTTGCGAGCACTTTGTCAGTTACATCAATGGCAACATTAATTACTCCAGAAACATTTTTATTGTAGTCAAATATTGGATGATAAATAAAATCAAAATATCCCTTGAATTCATTGCCATGTTTCAAAAAGTGAACAGGGAATTCGTTTCCCTTGAAAGGAATGCCAGTAGAAAATATATCGCTTAAAATTTTATCCAATCCCTGGGTAGCAGTTTCGGGAAACGCATCAAATAATTTTTTGCCAAGTATTTCACTTTCTGATTTTCCTATAATTTCGCAGAAAAGTTTATTTGCAAGTGAAATCACCAATTCTTTTCCTTCATAAATATTTAAAGCAAACGGGGCTTGCATAAAAATATTCTGAAGTTGCTGCTGACTATCTTTAATTTTTTGTTTTGCATTCACTTCGTTCGTTACCTCAATGGCAATGATAGTAACCCCCGAAATAGTTTCGTCTGCTTCCAGATAAGGCTGATAAACAAAATTGAAATAAGCGTCTTCCAGTTTACCATTACGCAAAATCGGGGCAAGCAACTCATCGCCGTAAAACGGAATACCGGTGGTGTACACCGTATCAAGTAACCCTGGAAAAGCGGAGTCTTTTAGTTCAGCTATCACATCAAATAATGGCTTTCCTTCTACGTTATTTCCTTTTCCCCACATTTCTTTTATGGAATCGTTGGCAAGCGAAATCACCATATTTTTACCTTTGAAAATAGCAAAACCAAAGGGCGATCTCATCAGCATCATGTTGTAGCGCTTTTCGCTGTCTTCAAGCTGCTTCAACGCTTTTTGTTCTGCATCAAGTCGCGCTACTAGTGATTCATTTTCAGTAACATCCTCGGAACGCTGAATGATATATTTTACGTTATTGTTTGCGTCAAGAATAGGGGAGTTTATGATTTTCCAATATTTTGATTCAAATCCGCCACCTTCCGATGCCCGTTTAGGAATATCGTATCTTACAATTGGCAAGGTATCGGCGGTTTTATTTTTGATGACCCAATTAAAAGAAGCGCGAATCTTACTTTCTCCATCGCTAGTTTTATCCTCAGGGTTAAGAGGAAATGCTACAAAAATATCGCGCCCTGTAATGCTCGCACGCGTGGTTTTAGTTTTCTTAATAAAATCGTCAGAAGCCGCAACTATGGTAAAGTTGGTATCTATAACTAGGACCAATCCCTGAGACTGCTCGAATAAAGCTACATAATCTATTGTATCCATAAGTTTCGATATTATCAGATAAAAACACTGATTGATGAATTAAAGAGCTTGTCGATGATTTGATTTTTATCCTGTATAAAAGTAACTATTTGTAAATTTATATCATTTTTATCTGAATTTTGTCTAAAGTGAAGCACAACGTTCTGGTACTGCAGCGGGATTGGTACTAAATTAAAACCTTTCTTCATATTTGCCACCCGAGCGATAGCGAACAGGCGAAGCAAACCCAAATATAAAACTAACTTTCCAATAAGCCAAATGCCCAAATCCGTTGTAGCTGTTGGCAGAATTCTATTTTATTCGAGTCAATATTAAATTCCGCGTATTTCATTTTGTTATATGTTTTTTTGTAATGTTTTGTAGCTTTGAAATGAGGTAAGGTTCGTGACCGCTAAATTTTCGGCTTAACGAAAACTTGATGTAAAATATAAATGTTAATTAGCAGCAAAATTATCAATCTTGTAAAACTTCTATTATAAATTGCACTTGTTATTTATTTCAAATCTACTTGTTTAATTCATATTTTTCTAAAAAATAAATCCTTTTTTATTGTGCGTTTTTAAAATTTGTCCGTAAATTTGTCCGTATCCGTAAAAATGTCCGTAATTATGATAAACGTAAAATTCTATTTAGATAAAGCTGATAAAAGTAAAAGATTTCCAATTCATCTTGTTTTGCGCCAAAAGGACTTGCAAATTAAAGTTGCTACTGGCGAAAAAATAATGAAAAAGGATTGGGATAGCACAAATCAATTAGTTTTGGATTCTGAATATTTACACAAATCAGTAAATAAATTTTTAAAATTTTTGAAACAAGAAGTTGAGAAATATTTTGAAAATGAACCACATACAAATTTTACAGACAAAAAAATAAAAGAAAAGATAGCTTCATTGGTTAATAGTAGAAAAGAAAATACAGACATAAACATTGTTTCGGAACCGTCAACAGAATATGAAACAAAGTCTAAAGTAACTTTTGTTGATTTATTTGCTGGAGCAGGAGGTTTTAGTGAAGGATTTCTTCAAGCAGAATATGGAAATAAGTTTTACGATTTTAGATTAGCAAGCGATATAAATGAAAATTGTGAGCTTACACATTTGGCAAGATATAATTATCAACTTGGTTTAGATGCAGAATTTCTTCGTCAAGATATTACTGAGCCAGATTTTTTGGATAATTTTTTAAAGAAAATTGGCAATAAAGAAATCGATATTGTTTGTGGTGGTCCGCCTTGCCAGAGTTTTAGTTTGGCTGGTAAAAGAAAAAAATTTGACAAGAAGGATGATTTATTTGCACATTACTTAAAAGTGATTAGACAGTTGCGTCCTAAATATTTTGTTATGGAAAATGTCAAAGGAATTTTGACAAAAGAACAAGGCAAAATTAAAGATATGATTTTGCAAGAAATTAGGTCAATTGTAGATTTGAAAGAATTCAATCAACTTATATTTTTTGTTGCACAACTAAAGAAAATAGAAATTGAACAATCTTTTATTATAGAATGTTACAATTTACGTTTGCAATTTGAAAAAGCTACTGATAAAGAATTAGATAATTTAAAGAATAGTTATATTAATAGTTTAGAAAACAAATTTAGAATATTAACACCAAAAATTGTTGATTATAAAACAAGTAAAACTGACAAAAACATCAGCACAATTCGCCACGGTTTTAATCTTTTAAAACGTGTTAAAGAGCTTGAATATATTAGAAAAAAAGTAATTAATGAAAAAGCATTTTCAAATGTAGATAATGATTTTTTTGCAGATAATTTTGATTCTTTTTTAACTTCAATTGAACCAGAAACAATCATTGAAAAAATACATACTTCTTTTAACAATTTAAAACCAAATGAAAATTTTTCTGATGAAGTAAAACAAATTATCACAGCACTTGAAATATTTGATTATTCTTTTGATGAATGTGTAAAAGGTTTAAATTCATTCGTTACAAAAGCTAATAAAGTTAAAGAATTTGAAACTATATTATCTAAAATCAGATTGTATAACATTGAGCAACCTTTTGTAGCATTAGCATCAGATTATGGTGTTCCTCAAAATAGAGAAAGAGTTTTGTTTATTGGATGTAGAAAAGACCAAAAAATAATAAATGATGTTCCTGCAACAGTAAAACAGAACGAAAAGGTTAATGTATTTGAAGCTATCTATGATTTAGATTTTGTTGGAAATGATGATGAAAGATTTGATTATGAAAAAATTAATTTAAAAGCACAATATAATGGTTCTACTGAAAAAATGAAATCATTAATTCAGAAAAGAAATATTGATGGCAAACCAAATGAAAATGATGGATTAAGTTATTCAGAATGGTCTAAAATAGGGCGTTTAAATGGGCGTTTTGCAAATGCAAAGAATCCATTTTATGTTAGAAGTTTCGAGGAACTCGAAAACACTTTATCCCATTTAGTTGCACCATTACAAAATCATAAAACCAGCAAACAAAATAATGATGTTGTTAAAAGGCTGGATGTTATTTTGAAATCAGGAAATTACGAATCTGCAAAGGCCAGCCTTAAAGCAATTGGCTTAGAATCCGATAAAAGAAGTTATACGGTTTTAAAACCTGAAGGACAAAGTTCTACAATTATGACTATTGCTGACGATTACATTCATTATTCAAATCCAAGAGCATTGACTGTTCGAGAAATGGCAAGACTTCAATCATTTGATGATTCTTTTGTTTTTCAAGGAAAACGTTCAACAGGAGGAAATAAACGTAAATTTGAAGTTCCACAATATACACTAGTTGGGAACGCAGTTCCACCACTAATGGCTAGAGCGGTAGCTCTAGAAATATTGAAGAACATCAAATAAATCGTTTATGAGACAATTAACATCTATTGAAATTGATAGAATAAAGATTTTAACAGAAAATTCAGTTGAACTATGTCTAATTGAGCCAACTGAAACAGGGTTAGTAAAATCTATAATGGATGCAACTGGTTCTGTTAGAAATTTCTTAAAATCTAAAAATATTCACGATTTTGGAGTGCAAAATCAAGGTCAAGAAAGCAAAGTGCAAATTGCATCAAAATTAATTAATTTTGATAAAATTATAAATTCTGTTGCATCTTTATATCGTCCAAATACGAAAAAAGGTGACCCAAGAATTTGGTTCAAAGGTTTGGGTAATTATTCGAAAGCAAATGATATTCTTGCAATAATTGAGTTTGATGGAATATTATATGTTTTAAATATTACACAAATTGATTTAGAAAAATTGTTAAACTCAAATATTCATAATCCTTTAAAAGAGTTGATTGAGGAAATTAATCATATTTCGAATGAGGTTGCCGATGAATTATTAATTTTGTTAAACAAAATAGCGTCACAAGGACCTGTTCCCGCAATGCTTAAAGCGGACACTGCAATTGGAAGAACACTTGAAACACTTTTAGGAATTGATATTAATTCTTCAAAAAAGCCAGATTATAAAGGAATTGAATTAAAATCCTATCGGGATAAGAAAGGTAATAGAAAGAATTTATTTGCACAAGTTCCAGATTGGAGTTTAAGTAAATTCAAAAGTTCCGCAGAAATATTAAATAATTTTGGTTACAAAAGAGGAGAAGATTTTAAACTTTATTGCACTGTATCTGCATTAGTTAAAAATTCACAAGGATTAACTTTAAAATTGGATTCTAAAATAAACCAGCTTCTAGAGAATTCAGACAAAGCTAATATTGGAGATTTTATTGCATGGAATCTAGAAACTTTGCATAATCGTTTACTTGAAAAACATAATGAAACTTTTTGGATTGCTGCGGATTCAATTATAATTGACACTAAAGAGCATTTTCAATTCAAAAAAGTTGAGCATACAAGAAAGCCTATTGTTACTCAATTTGACATTTTGTTAGAACAAGGGATTATTACTTTAGATCACTTGATAAAAAGAAAGCCAACAGGAAGTGTAGTTGAGAAAGGACCAATATTTAAAATAAAACCAAATGCCTTGAATTTACTATTTCCTCCAAGTCAATCATATTCTTTAACTATAAAATAGCGAAATTTAAACTTCTGTTTTTAATATTTTGCGGTTGCTTATAACTATTAAATAGTTTAATAATCTTTTGAAAATTAAACTACATCTTGTAGATTCCCAATACTTTATTTCGTTTTTATATTTTCTCAAATATATTAAAATTTTCTTACAATTTTTCTTGAAAAGAATAAACGTCATTTTTATTGTGGTTTGCGTGAGGGAGGGAAGCGGCATCCTTTATTTTCTTTCTTTAAGAAAATAAAGATACAGCGTACCGCCCGACCCAAAGCAGCGAGGAGGAACGACAAAGCTGCTGCAGGGTCACGCCCAAAGGAACAATATCACGCTGCACCACTCACTCACCACCATTCACTTTTTTGTCACTTTCCCCATCCTTTTTATGAAATTTCTAAAAAAAGTATATCTTTAGCCAACTAAAACCAAAACCCCAAAACCAAAACCCCAAAAAAATGGAAGACCAAAAACCAGACGATTTTAAAAGAGAATTAGGATTACTTGACGGAACCATGCTTGTGGTGGGTTCTATGATAGGTTCCGGGATATTTATTGTAAGTTCGGATATGGTTCGGCAATTGGGATCGGCCGGCTGGTTGCTTGCTATGTGGGTGCTTACAGGCACTATTACGGTGATTGCCGCCGTGAGTTATGGCGAGTTGAGCGCGATGTTTCCTAAAGCGGGTGGTCAATATGTGTACATTAAGGAAGCGTATGGGAAATTGATAGGCTTTTTATACGGCTGGAGTTTTTTTGCCGTGATTCAAACCGGTACTATTGCTGCTGTGGGTGTGGCTTTTGCCAAATTTGCCGCCTATTTGTATGCGCCTTTAAGTGATAAGAATATTTTATATGAGATTGGGGATTTTAAACTCAATGCGGCTCAGATTGTTTCTATTTTCACCATTATATTGCTGAGTTACATCAACAGTCGTGGAGTAAAAAACTCGAAAATTTTACAAACGGTGCTCACGGTTATCAAAATTCTATCGTTGGCAGGGTTGATTATTTTTGGTTTTATGGCTGCCAAAGCGGAAGTTTGGGACGCGAACTGGACCAATGCCTGGACTTCGCAAACGCTAAATGTAGAAACGGGTTCGTGGTTGCCTATTAGCGGAACGGCTTTGATATCTGGAATTTCGGCTGCATTAGTAGGTTCGATGTTTTCTAGTGTCGCATGGGAAGGGGTAACTTTCATTGCTGGCGAAATTAAAAATCCAAAACGCAACGTGGGATTGAGTTTGTTCTTAGGAACCTTAATTGTGAGTGTGATTTATATTTTGGCTAATATCATGTATTTGGCAGTTGTGCCTTTATACGATATTGCTACAGCCGAATCGGATCGTGTGGCTGTAGTGGCTTCGCAAAGTATTTTTGGCTCTGTGGGAACATTAATTATTGCGGTGATGATTATGATTTCGACTTTTGCCTGCAACAACGGATTGATTATGGCAGGAGCCAGAGTGTATTATACGATGGCGCAAGACGGTGTTTTCTTTAAGAAAGCCGCTGAATTGAATAAAGCCAGTGTTCCGGCTTGGTCTATCTGGGCGCAGTGTATCTGGGCTTCGGCTTTGTGTCTGACAGGGAAATATGGTGATTTATTGGATTTTGTGGTGATCATCGTTTTGATATTTTACATCTTGACTATTTTAGGAATCTTTATCCTTCGTAAAAAAATGCCAAATGTGGAAAGACCGTATAAAGCATTTGGATATCCATTTTTACCTGCTTTGTACATAATCATTGCTTCAGCGATTTGTATTGCGTTATTGTACACTAAAACAAGTACGAGCGGCTGGGGTGTGGTGATTATGCTTATTGGGATTCCAGTGTATTATTTAACGAAAGCTAAGGAGTAGTTTTTTTTAATTATGAATTATGAATTATGAATTATAAATTATGAATTATGAATTATGAATTATGAATTTTCGGATTATAAATCGAATTTTCAAATAAAACTTTTTTAGAAATCAATTAAAACCTTTTTAATCCGCTTCAACTGCGTTCCAATGAGTTTGAACATCAGAAATTAATAACAAAAAAATCCGTCTCGTTATCATCACGGGACGGATTTTCTATTAAATTCAGGTTGGTTTGTGGTTGTTTTGAATCTAAATAAATTAATTGACTAAAAACTAATACCTAAAAAAATACAACTACAAGCTACAACCTGTAAACAGTATGCTAGTAGTACGTAAAACGTCTTACTTTGGCAATATACTTAGCCAATCGAATTACTTGGTGGCTGTACCCATATTCGTTATCGTACCAAATGTATAAGACAATGTTTTTTCCATCTTTAGAAACAATAGTTGCATTACTATCATAAATGGCAGGTTGCGAAGTACCAACGATATCTGAGGATACTAATTCGTTATTTAAGGAATACTTAATTTGCTCTACTAACTCGCCTTCCAACGCGTATTTTTTCATGATAGCATTGATTTCCTGAACCGAAGTTGTTTTTGAAACTTCTAGATTTAAAACTACTAATGAACCATTTGGTACAGGTACCCGAATCGCATTTGAGGTCAGTTTTCCTTCTAATGACGGTAACGCTTTTGCAACAGCACTTCCCGCACCTGTTTCGGTAATTACCATATTAAGTGCTGCGGCTCTTCCGCGACGGTATTTTTTGTGCATGTTGTCAACCAAATTTTGGTCGTTGGTATACGCATGGATTGTTTCTAAATGTCCTTTGACAACGCCCAAGGTATCTTCAACAGCTTTCAAGATTGGCGTTATAGCATTTGTAGTGCAAGATGCCGCCGAGAAAATATTGATTTCATCGGGATTATATTCGTTGTGGTTTACGCCATGTACAATATTTGGAACTCCTTTTCCGGGAGCAGTAAGCAGTACTTTATCAGCTCCTTTTGAAACCAAATGACGACTCAACGCTTCGTGTGTCGTAAATGCACCCGTGTTGTCAATTACCAAGGCATTATGAATATCAAAGAGGGTATAATCAATTTCTTCTGGTGCGTTTGCCGTGATAATATGAACCGTTGTTCCATTAATAATTAAGGCATTATTTTCAGGATCCGCAGTTACTGAACCTTCAAAATCACCATGAATAGAGTCATAACGTAGTAAGGAAGCTCTTTTTTCAAGAGAAACCGCATCGTTTTTGTCACGAGTTACAATGGCACGTAAGCGTAACTGACTCCCTTTTCCTGTTTTAGACATTAATTCTCTGGCTAATAAACGACCAATACGCCCAAAACCATACAATACAACATCTTTCGGTTGAATTTCCTCGGAGTCTTTTGCGTTTTTTAGTTTGTCAATAACAAAATATTTGGCATCTGGATATTTATCCTCTTCCAAACCATATTCATAAGTTAGTTTTCCAATATCTAATTTAGCGGGAAGCAAGTTCAATTCTAAAATGGCTTTTGCAATCTTAACGGAATCAAATACCGAAATTGGTTTACCCACAAATTCAGCTGCATATTCGTGTAAGTTGATGATGTCACTTACATTTCTGTCCAGCAATTGATTACGGAATAACACCATTTCAATGGATTTATCATACCATAAATCGCTGATGATTTTTATGAGTTTTGCTCCTGCGCGTCGCCTGTCAGCTTGTAAAGAAACTTCTTTTTCGTATAAAGTTGTAGTTGCCATTTTGAAAATTTAAGGAAAATAAAGAGTTGTATTTTTTTTAAAATTTGCGCAAAAGTACCCATTTCAATCGATTTCGTAGCGTGTTTTATGAATTATTTACGAAATAAAAAAGCCATCTTGTTTTTTCAATATGGCTTTCGTAAAAGAAAATAGAGAATTTTTTAAAGAATAACGCGCATAATTTCTCCATTTTTATTAATCATTTCTATTCGGATCGATTGGGTTTCTTCTTTTTTACTTAAAAGTTTAGAAACCGTTTCTACATCGGTCGCTTTTACATTGTCAATGCTTAAGATAATATTACCTATCAGTTCGTCTTCGTATTGCTTCAAGTTTTGACTACTGATGCCTTTAATGCGCACACCGTACTCAATTTTAAATTTCTTTTTATCAGCAGCTTCAATATTCTCTAATTCAATTCCTTTGAATTCGGCATTAAAAAATTCATTTTTGCTTAAAAATACAGGTGCTATTTTAGTTTTTCCATCGCGTATAAAAGTTACTTGCACTTTGTCATTTGGTCTTTTGGTATTTATGTACCCGGAAAGATCAGCAAAAGAGCCAATATTTTGTTCATCTAATTTGACAATCACATCGCCTTTTGTAAGGCCTGCTTTCTCCGCTCCGGAATTTTTAGTAACCTTGTTGATGTAAAATCCTTGGGTTAAACTAAGGCCGTATTCTTTAGAATTCATACTGTTCAATTCACCACCTTCAACACCCAGAATTCCACGTTGTACATTCCCAAATTCCATTAAATCTTCGATTATTTTTCGGGTAATGTTCGAAGGAACTGCAAACGAATAACCTACGTATGAACCGGTCATCGATGAAATCATCGTATTGATTCCTATTAGTTCACCACGCGTATTAACTAATGCACCACCACTGTTCCCGGGATTTACTGCAGCATCAGTTTGTATAAAAGACTGGATACCGCTGGTGTCTAAATTTCTGGCTTTTGCCGAAACGATTCCCGCTGTAACCGTAGAAGTCAAGTTGTAGGGATTACCAACAGCTAGAACCCATTCGCCTACTTTTACCAAATCAGAGTTGGCAAATGCGGTGTAGGGTAGTTTTTCATCGGCATCAATTTTTAATAAAGCAATATCCATTTTAGAATCGGTTCCAATAAGTTTTGCTTTGTACGATTTTTTATTATTCAGTGTAATTTCAATTTCTGATGCATCTTTAATAACGTGATTGTTGGTTACGATATAGCCGTCTTCTGAGATAATTACACCAGAACCCGTTCCCACTTGTTCCTGAGATTGACCTCCTTTATACCCATAAAAATATTCTAATATGGGATTGCTTACCGTGGTTCGGGAGACATTTTTTACGTGAACAACAGAATGAATTGTTTTTTCTGCAGCCTCAGTAAAGTCGAGCACCTCAGTAGATAAACCCACTCTTTTTCCAAAGGAATTGGATGCCAAGGTTACTAATCCGCTTTTATCCTTAGAGAAATAACCATTAGTATCAAATAATAACTTGTATGAACCTAGTGTTACTACTCCGCTCAACAATGAAACTAAAAAAAGTGTTGAAATTTTTTTCATAATTAAATTCGTTTATTAAGATATTCGTGCGTAAAAATAAAAATAATAAAGCATGATAAAATACAGTTTAACGCTCTTTAACAATGATTAACATTTCATTAATAGTTGTACTTTTGTGAGACACAATTCAAATTAAAATGCACTTAGAATTTTATAAATATCAAGGAACTGGAAATGATTTTGTAATGATTGACAATCGTTCGGATTTTTTCCCAAAACAAAATACCCAACTCATTGCACATTTATGTGACAGGCGTTTTGGGATTGGTGGTGATGGACTTATTCTATTGGAAAATGACACGATTGCCTCAAATCTCGAAGCTAGTACTGATTTTAAAATGGTTTATTACAACTCAGATGGAAACCAAAGCTCGATGTGTGGTAACGGCGGACGTTGTTTGGTGGCTTTCGCCAAAAAGCTACAACTAATCAAGAATAAAACTACTTTCATAGCAACAGATGGTTTACATCACGCAACAATTGGAACAGATGGTTTAGTTGCTTTACAAATGATTGATATTCATGAGGTAAAAGTCAGTTCTAATCACGTTTTCTTAAATACGGGCTCCCCACATCATGTGCAGCTGGTTGATGATTTAGAAAATTACAATATAAAGGAAAACGGAGCGGCCATTCGATACGGAGATTTATACGGAAAAGCTGGAAGCAATATCAATTTTGTAAAACAAATTGACGAAAATACTTTTTCGTTGCGCACCTATGAACGCGGTGTTGAAGATGAAACGCTCTCTTGTGGTACAGGCGCTACAGCAGTTGCAATCGCGATGAATGTTTTAGGAAAAACGCAATCTTCTTCGATAGATTTGAATGTTGAAGGCGGGAAATTAGTAGTTTCTTTTGAAAAAAAGGGAGAGCAGTTTTCCAAAGTCTTCCTGAAAGGACCAGCGGAATTTGTATTTAAAGGAACGATTATTATTTAATTTCGAAACTCGTACTAAAATCAAACTTAGTGTATCTCTCTGATGCCTTTGTGTAACTTTGTGAAATAATTAAATGAAAACATTAAAAGGCGACAACATCTACATTCGCGCATTAGAACCCAATGATTTGGAGTTTGTGTATGCTATCGAAAACGACCAAAACATTTGGGAAGTGAGTAATACGCATACGCCCTACAGTCGGTTTTTAGTCAAACAATATTTAGAAAATGCCCAGCAAGATATCTATGAAGCCAAACAGTTGCGATTGGCTATTTGTCAGGATCAGGATTTTCCAGCCGTAGGTTTAATTGATTTATTTGATTTTGATCCAAAGAATAACAGGGCAGGAGTTGGTATCGTAATTCAAAATAAAGACAACCGAAGACTTAATATTGGTTCTGAAGCTTTGGAGTTGTTAATCGAATATGCTTTTCACAATCTTAATTTGCACCAATTGTATGCAAATATTGGTACCGAAAATGCAGCAAGTACAGCACTTTTTAGTAAATTTGGATTTGAAAAAATAGGCGTAAAGAAAGATTGGACGTTGGTAAACGGCCTATATAAAGACGAAGCTATTTTTCAATTGATCAATACTAATTTTTAAAATTGAAACTTTGAATCGGTATCGTTTCAAAATCAAATAAATAGAAAGCACATTAGGGACATGTTTCCTCGTAAAAAAATACCACTTATGAATATTAAAAAAATAATTAGCATAGTCTCCGTTGTTGTAATAGCAGTATTAATGATTTATGGTTTGATACTTTTGAGACAAATTTTTTCTGCAAACACCAAATTTTCGGATGATGAGGTATACGTTTACGTTCCTACAGATGCAAAATACGAGGATGTAAAAAAAATTATGACACCTTATGTAGAGAACATGGATCGATTTGAAATGGTCGCCAACAAAAGAGGCTATACTGATAATGTGATTCCGGGTCGTTTTTTATTGACAAAGGGAATGAATAGTTACGCTCTGGTTAAAACGTTGCGACTGAATTCACCCGTAAAACTGGCGTTTAATAATCAAGAGCGCGTAGAAAATTTAGCAGGACGTGTAGGCTCTCAAATTGAAGCCGATAGTGTATCATTGTTGAATTCGTTTAAAGATTCTATTTTTTTAAAAGAAAACGGGTTCAATGAAGAGAATGTTTTGGCGCTTTTTATTCCGAATACGTATGAGATTTATTGGAACATCACCGCTGAAAAGTTCCGTGATAAAATGATCAAAGAATACCGCAACTTCTGGAATGAAGAGCGAATTGCAAAGGCAAAAGCACAAGGTCTAACTCCAGTTGAAGCAACAATCTTAGCCTCAATTGTTCACAAAGAATCTGTTAAAAAAGACGAAAGACCAAGAATTGCCGGAGTGTATTTGAACCGATTGAGATTAGAAATGCCCTTGCAAGCAGATCCTACGGTGATATTTGCCATGAAAAAGAAATCGAATGATTTTAATCAAGTCATCAAAAGAGTTTTTTATAAGGATTTAATAATGCCGCATCCATACAATACGTATATGAATATAGGTTTGCCTCCAGGACCTATTGCAATGCCCGATATTACAGCGTTAGAATCGGTTCTAAATCCTGAGAAAAATGATTTTATTTATTTCTGCGCGAGTGTAGAGCGTTTTGGATACCATGAGTTTGCTGCTACATTGCCAGAACACAATGTAAATGCAAAAAAATATTCAGATTGGATCAATAGTCAAGGCGTAAAAAGATAGTTTTGAGAACTACTCTAGGCTATATATTTTTGTTTCTAGTCGTTTTGCAAATTGGCTTTAGCCAAAGTAAAGCAACTCATTTTTTTAAACCTTCTGATTCTTTGAATCTAAAAAGGCAAAATACGGTTGTTATTACCGAATCAATTTTGGCTACGGGAACTTTAATTGGCTTGAATGAGGTTTGGTATGCGAATTATCCCAAATCTGATTTTCACTTTATAAATGACAATTCTGAATGGCTCCAAATGGACAAAGCCGGTCATCTATTTTCCTCCTATCATTTGGGACGATTCGGAGCTGAGATGCTGCAATGGAGTGGCACTTCTAAAAAAAATCAGGTGCTTTATGGAGCGGGATTGGGCTTTGCTTTCTTAACAGCTGTTGAGGTTATGGACGGCTATTCCGCTGAATGGGGCGCTTCTTCTGGGGACATAATCGCCAATGCTGCTGGAACAGCTTTGTATGTTTCACAAGAATTGATTTGGCAGGAACAGCGCATTACACCCAAATTTTCATTTCATACTACAAAATATGCCAGTTTTAGACCTTCAGTTTTAGGAAGTTCCTTTTCAGAACAAATTCTTAAAGATTATAACGGACAAACGTATTGGCTTTCCATCAATTTAAATTCGTTTGCAAAAGGCTCAAAAATACCAAAATGGCTCAATGTAGCCCTAGGTTATGGGGCTGAAGGAATGATAACTGGGAATAAAGAAGATGTACTTCCAAATACAGCATATAATTCCAAAAGATTCAGACAATTGTACCTTAGTTTTGATGTTGATTTGACAAAAATAAAAACAAATTCACATTTTTTAAAGACCGTTTTCTCTATTTTAAATACTGTGAAGATTCCTGCGCCTACAATCGAATTTGTGCACTTTAACGATATTAAATACCACTTCATCTATTTTTAGATAAGTTTAACTACCTGATTATCAGTATAATTTTTTTTGTTGTATATTTGCACATAGAAATTTCTTAACGGGACAGCGTTTTGAAGAAAAACAATTTATGATAAAGAAGTGGTATTTTTACACTAGTCTAACTGTAATTACAGTTTTTTTGAGCTCCGGTTTTAGACCGTTTAACTTAGAAACCAGCCCTTGGTTTCTTATCAATGAAGAAGAAGGAACACACTACTTATTTCCTTCTGAAAAGCAAGAAGATTACATCAATTCGAACATCCCTTTTACCGGAAACTTTTTCGTAGGTTTCAGAGAAGCAATTGGTTATAGAGAATCTGAAAGTAAATACAGAAAAATTAATTCCTTAGGTTATTTAGGTAAATATCAATTTGGTATTGAAACATTAAAGTCAGTTGGAGTGAGAAGCAGTTCTTCTTTTTTGAATAGTCCTGAATTGCAAGAAAGAGCCTTTATTGCTCTATTAGCAAAAAATAAATGGGAACTGAAAAAGGAAATTGAAAAATATGAAGGAACAATTCTGAACGGAATTCATGTTACAGAGTCAGGGATTTTAGCAGCAGCACATCTAGGTGGTGCTGGATCCGTAAAAAAGTATTTTAAAAACAAGGGTAAGCGTTATTTTAGAGATGCATACGGAACTTCAATAAGAACCTATATGAAGTTATTTGGAGGTTACGATACGTCTTTTATTATTGCAGATAGTAACGCAACTGTAAGAAGCATTCAGATTTAAGAATAAGATACAATATGAAAAAGGCTGTGAAATTTACTTTTCACAGCCTTTTTTTGTTTCAGAACAGTTGATAAAAAATTTGATAGTTATAAGGAATTTTGATTGTACTAATACAAAATCAAAAAACAAAAAAGAACTACTCTTTCGACTAATGCTTTAGATAGATTTAATATTCAATGCGTTTATTCGAAACTTCCCATTAATATTTCTAAAATTTTAATAGCAGCCTCACTAATTTTTGTTCCGGGTCCAAATACCGCAACCGCACCGGCATCAAATAAAAACTGGTAATCTTGTGCAGGAATTACCCCGCCAACTACCACCATTATATCTTCTCGACCGTACTTTTTTAGTTCTTCAATAACTTGTGGGACCAAAGTTTTGTGTCCTGCAGCAAGAGAAGAAACGCCTAGAATATGTACGTCGTTTTCTACAGCTTGTTTAGCTGCTTCTGCTGGTGTTTGAAAAAGTGGACCAATGTCTACATCAAAACCTACATCGGCATAACCGGTAGCCACTACTTTTGCCCCACGATCGTGTCCGTCTTGTCCCATTTTTGCAATCATGATTCGGGGACGACGGCCTTCCTTAACAGCAAAGGCGTCTGCTAATTTTTTTGCTTCTTCAAAACTTTTGTCGTCTTTTATTTCTTTACTATACACGCCGCTAAAAGATTTAATTTGTGCTTTGTATCGTCCAAAAACTGCTTCCAGTGCATCACTAATTTCGCCTAAAGTAGTTCTGTTTCGAGCAGCTTCAACGGCAATTTCCAGTAAATTACCTTCTCCTGTTTGTGCACAAAGTGTTAATTTTTTTAGTGAATTTTGAACTTTTTCGGTATCTCGAGTTGCTTTGATTCGGTCTAATTGTTCTAATTGTTGCTTGCGAACCATTTGGTTATCCACATCCAAAATCTGTAACGGATCTTCTTTTTCTAACCGATATTGATTCACACCTACAATAATGTCTTGTCCGCTGTCAATGCGCGCTTGTTTTCTGGCCGCCGCTTCTTCGATTCTAAGTTTCGGAATTCCAGATTCAATGGCCTTGGTCATCCCGCCAAGCTCTTCTACTTCTTCAATAAGTTTCCAAGCATTTTCAGTAATTTCATTCGTCAAGCTTTCTACATAATAACTGCCGGCCCAAGGATCGACGGTTTTTGTGATTTTAGTTTCTTCTTGTAAATAGAGTTGTGTGTTTCTAGCAATTCTTGCTGAGAAATCTGTTGGTAAAGCGATGGCTTCATCTAAGGCATTGGTATGTAAAGATTGTGTTCCTCCAAAAGCGGCAGCTGCTGCTTCAATACAGGTTCGAGCCACATTATTAAAAGGATCTTGCTCCGTTAAACTCCAACCCGAAGTTTGGCAATGAGTTCGCAAGGCTAATGATTTATCGTCTTTTGGTTCGAATTGTTTGACCAGTTTAGCCCATATCATTCTACCAGCACGCATTTTGGCAATTTCCATGAAGTGATTCATCCCAATCGCCCAAAAAAACGATAATCTTGGTGCAAATTCATCAATTTTCATTCCTGTTGCTAATCCTGTTCGAATGTATTCCAATCCATCAGCGAGCGTGTAAGCTAATTCAATATCAGCAGTGGCTCCTGCTTCTTGCATGTGGTATCCAGAAATCGAAATAGAATTGAACTTGGGCATGTTTTTACTCGTGTATTCAAATATATCAGCGATGATTTTCATGGAAGGAGTTGGCGGATAAATATAGGTGTTGCGCACCATAAACTCTTTCAAAATGTCGTTTTGTATCGTTCCGGAAAGTAACTCGGGTTTGACACCTTGTTCCTCGGCAGCGACAATGTAAAAAGCCATAATAGGTAAAACGGCACCATTCATCGTCATGGAAACGGACATTTCATCTAGCGGAATTTGGTCGAACAACACTTTCATGTCTTCCACAGTGTCGATCGCAACTCCTGCTTTTCCAACATCTCCCACCACACGCTCGTGATCCGAATCATAACCTCGATGCGTAGGTAAATCAAAAGCGATAGAAAGTCCTTTTTGACCGGCAGCTAAATTTCTTCTGTAAAAAGCATTACTTTCTTCGGCAGTAGAAAATCCTGCATATTGACGCACAGTCCAAGGTCGGCGCACGTACATTGTTGCATAAGGCCCGCGTAAATTGGGTGCGAAACCTGCTCCAAAATCAAGATGCTTGATGTTCTCAATATCTTGTTCTGAGTACGTTTGTTTTAGTTCGATTCCTTCTGCAGTTAGAAAAGCATCAGCCGGTGCATGTTCATGCTCCACTTTCAACAGTGTACTTTCTAATTTTATATGTTGTAAATCTTTTCTTTTCATTTGTTTAGTACAAAGATTATATTTTTGAAATTTTAATTCCTTTCAATCCATATTTCAGTATTTCGTGAGGTATGAAAAATAGCTTTGATGACAATTGTGTTCTCGTAGCTGTTGAAATGAATTAAGTATGGAAAATTTTTAATTAAAGCCACTCTGGTGTTGTCATATCTTATTTGAAAAAGAAGCGGATTTGACTTGATTATTTTTAAACTTTCCTTGAAAGAATTGGAAAACGTATCACCCAATTTAGGTTGAATGCTTTTGTACCAGTCCAAAGCTGTTATGAAATCAAGTTTCGCTTCCTCAACAATTACAATTTTATAACTTACCATCAATAGCTTTTAGAAAATCATCAATATCTTGCGCTGAAGAAGGATTCTTAAGATATTTCTCAGTTCTTTCTCTAACTTGGTCCATTTGCCATTGAGGGATTTCTACATTATTCGACTTTGGAAGAATAATCACTTCAACTTCATCAGCAGTAAAATCATCTGGCAGTGTTATACTTATTTTGTGGTTTTTCACCTTAACGATTTGTCTGATGGCTTCCATTATTTTATATTTTAGTAAAGTAATTATACTCTTTTCCAGTGGTGTTAAGTTAAATAACAGAGTTAAGCTGTTTATTCAAGATTCAATCGCTCTTGTTCTATTTTCTCTGCAAGACGTTTTTCGATTATTGGTGTAATCAAGGTTTTTCTTGGTTTCACTTTTACAAAAGGAAACAATTCTAAATCATGTTTCATTTTATCCTGTTTGTTAGGATGTTTGTTTGTGCCTAATAGAATTTCTTTCCCAGAATCAAATAATTCTTGACTTGCATCAGCACTTTCCTGAATTTTCCTTTTGATTATTCCATCGTTAAGTTGTTTCAAGAAACCACCATTTGCCTCGATATCTTTGAATAACGTTAATGCTTTCTCAGCTAATTGATTCGTAAGCGTCTCAATGTAATAACTGCCGTCAGCTGGATTATTCACCTTGTCAAAATAACTTTCATTTTTGAGAATCAACAATTGATTTCTGGCTATTCGGTCACCAAATTCATTGTCTTTGTGGTACAACGCATCATAAGGTAAATTGGCAATAGCATCTGCACCGCCAATGATAGCACTCATACATTCGGTAGTGGTGCGTAACATGTTTACGTTATAATCGTATATTGTTTTGTTTCGTTTTGTAGGCGAAACGATGATGTTGCAGTCTATATTGTGGTTGTATTCCTTTGCGATTGTTGTAAAAAGTAATCGCAAAGCTCGGAGTTTTGCTATTTCAAAAAAGTAATTGGTCCCAACGGCCACTTCAAAAACGATGGGTTTATTGATCTGCTCAACTCTATTAAAATACTCATTCGCGTGACCTAAACTATAAGCAATTTGCTGGACTATAGTTGCTCCTGCATTCTGGTACAAGGCACTATTAATGCTCAATAAAGATACCGTAGAAATCGTTTGAGAAAGTATATTTAAGGTATCAAAATTACTTTTTTCTGAGGTTGTGAACCAGTTTCCTTCTTTGGCTAATTGCCCAATTGGATCTAAATTACAGAAAATAGTAGTGTTATTTTTCTTGGCAAATGCATCTATTTTTCTAACGAAATCGATTGAAATAAATCCCAGATTAAAATAAACGGTAACTTTTTCCAACGGTAATTTTTCTAATAGATTGGTCACATCAATCGATTCATTTTCTATTGTAAAACGAAGGCTGTCAGCACCGCGACTCAAGGAATCTTGTGCTCGTTCTATTGATTTTTCAATATCAAAAACAAATATATTTTGACAAATACTGAAGTCAGTTGCTTTTGTAGCAATAGGAAAAGATTTGGCCAGCTCATCTTTATGATAAAAAGGCTTTACTTGAATGTCCTCTGGAGAATTCCAAACTACCGTTTCATTATAATCCGCTCCTTTTAGTTCAAATTGGATTTTTTGTTTCCATTGTTTGGAGGAAATGGGATTGAAATCATCGAAAAGGTTTGTAGCCATTTTGTTTGTTGTTTTCCTCACCCCAGCCCTCGCAAAAGGATTGGGAGCCGAAACTTGGTGTTATGTTTTTAATAATTACTATAAATTTCACATTTCATTCCCTTAGCGAGGGGTTTGAGATGGAATTTTATTTTTTTTCAATCGTGTCGCCTTCAAATTCGATGATATAGATGTCTTCACTATCTTTTTTCATATAATATTTCTCTCGGGCGTATTTTTCTATCTGTTCGGGATTCTTTAATTGTTTGATATTCTTTTGGTCTTTTTTTATTTCTTCCTTGTAATAGTTCGCGTTGTCCTCTAATTCGTTGATTTGTTTGTCTAAAACTCGGTGACCGAAGTACGAATAATTGTCTAGAAAAAGCATCCAAGTGACAAAAAACAACAAAACCCAGACATATTTATTGCTTAGAAATTTAAACCAAGGTTTGTCTTTGTATGGATTTGTCATTTTTATTTTTTTTAGCCCCGATTACAGTGTAAATCCTTTTAGTAGGTGATACTGACGAAGGAAGATTCACCTACTAAAAGATTGCAACGGAAAGCGGGAAATAGCTCCTAATAATTGGATGCTTTAAAATTACAACTAATTTATAAAATTTTTTGGTTTATTACTGCTCGAACCACATCTATGGCTACGGTGTTGTATTTGTCGTTTGGTATAATGATATCAGCAAAAGCTTTTGTTGGTTCAATAAACTGTTCGTGCATGGGTTTGAGTGTGTTTTGGTACCGGTTGATTACCTCGTGCATGTCGCGGCCACGCTCAACGATATCTCTTTTCATACGACGGATTAATCGTTCGTCAGAGTCAGCATGTACGTATATTTTTACATCAAATAATTCTCTTAATTCTGGATTTGCAAGAATCAAAATTCCTTCTACAATCATCACTTTTCGGGGATGTGTAAAAACGGTATCGTCTGTTCTATTGTGCGTTACAAAGGAATAAACGGGCTGGTGGATATTGTTGCCTTCTTTTAATTCTTTCAAGTGTTTTACCAATAATTCAAAATCAATGGCGCGCGGATGATCAAAATTAATTAATGCTCTTTCGTCAAATGAAAGTCCATGATTTTCTTTGTAATAGGAGTCTTGAGAGATAATCCCTACTTCTGTTTGTGGTAATTCATTCATGATTTGATGTACAACAGTTGTTTTTCCGCTTCCTGTACCACCTGCAATTCCTATAATGAGCATACTTTATTTGTTATGTTTTTATCGGGACAAAAATAGGAATTTAATTGGGAGTGGATTTTATTTTTTGAGGAAATATTGCTAATTAAATTTGTTTATTAGTCGTAGTTCATTCTCCTTTTTTCTATCTTTAGTTTCTAAATCATATTATCTTGTATTCACAAATTAATACCAACATCAGTCGCTATGTCACGTTTGAAAAAAAAGAATTAGAAATTTTCAATTCTTTATTGGAATATCGTACGGTTTCAAAAAAAACAATTTTAGTTCATGAAGGTGAAATGTGCAATTTTGAAGCTTTTGTAATTAAAGGTTGTGTCCGGAAATATTATATTGATGCCAATGGTTTTGAAGTTATTCTGCAATTTGCCATCGAAAATGCTTGGGTGAGTGATATTTCGTTTAGCATTTATGAAGAAAAACCAAGTAGGGTATACATTGAAACATTAGAAGATTGTGAGTTTTTTATGTTTAGCCCAGAAACTAAAGAAGAATTATTCGTTAAAGCACCAAAATTTGAACGTGCTTTCCGAATCCTCATGCAACGCAGTCTTGCGGTTACTCAAGAGCGTTTATTTAATACTATTTCTAAAACTGCCACCGAGAAATACTTAGAATTTCTCGACCATTATCCCACACTTTCGCAGCGCGTTGCCCAACATTATATTGCTTCTTATTTGGGTATTTCGGCTGAGTTTCTTAGTAAGATAAGAACTAAAATCGCCAAACACTAAATTCTCGTTATTTTTCATTTCTTGTCCTAGTTCAATGCGAGCGCTTTTTTTTTGACGCAACTTTGTACCACAATAGTAAAGAACAAGACAATGGAAAATACAGATAAAGTAATAGAAAATGCAATTACGAATTCAGTTTTGCATAAAGCAAATACCCGCGGTCATGCTAATCACGGCTGGTTAGAATCCTATCATACTTTTAGTTTTGCAAATTACCACAATCCAGAGCGTATGAATTTTGGTGTGTTGCGCGTTCTGAATGATGATAGAGTCAGCCAAGGAATGGGTTTTGGGAAACATCCGCATGATAATATGGAAATTATTTCTATTCCGCTCGAAGGTGATTTAGAACATCAAGACAGTATGGGAAATACTACCGTAATCAAGGAAGGTGATATTCAAGCGATGAGCGCCGGTACGGGGATTTTTCACAGCGAGTACAATAAAAATAAAGATCAGTTGGTTAAATTTTTACAGATTTGGATTTATCCGAATCAAAAAAATGTAACGCCTCGTTATGATCAAATTACTTTAGATTTAAATGATCGGCACAATAAATTACAGCAAATTTTATCACCAAATCCAGAAGATGAAGGTGTTTGGATTCATCAAGATGCTTGGTTTCATATTGGGAAATTTGATCACGATTTTGCTACTTCGTATGAATTGAAAAAACCTGAAAACGGAATTTATGCTTTTGTTTTAAAAGGGGATTTCACGATAGGAAACATCGCTTTAAATGAACGTGACGGATTAGGAATTTGGGATACCAATGGAATCGAAATCGTCGCTAAATCATCCAATGCCGAAATCTTATTGATGGAAGTTCCAATGAAATTGTAATTAAATAAACGCATAATAGAAATAACTAATAAAACATAATAATACCATGTCAACAACAAAATGGGTAATTGACCCAACACACTCAGAAATTGGTTTTAAAGTGAAACACATGATGTTTACAAATGTTTCAGGTAAATTCTCAAAATTTGATGCCACCATTGAAACAGAAGGTGCTAATTTAGAAAACGCAAAAATTGAATTTACAGGAGCAATTGATACTGTGACAACAGGAAACGCAGATAGAGATACACATTTATTGAGTGCTGATTTTTTTGATGCTGCTCAGTTTCCAGAAATTAAATTTAGCGCAACTTCTTTCATCAAAATTAATGAAGGTGAATATGAATTGGTTGGTGATTTAACATTACACGGTGTTACAAAATCAGTAAAATTAGCGGCTGATTATGGAGGATTAATGAAAGATCCATGGGGAAATACCAAAATGGCACTTGCATTAGAAGGAAAAATCAACAGAAAAGATTGGGGATTAAACTGGAATTCGGCGCTTGAAACTGGCGGTGTTTTAGTAAGCGAAGAAGTTCGTTTGAATATCGAATTGCAATTTTTGCAACAATAATTGTATAGTAAATAAGCACAAATCGCAAAGAATTATTTTCTTTGGGGTTTGTGTTTTTAAAAATAGAATGATGGAAACCATACATATTTTATACATAGGGAGACATCCGGAAATTCTAGAAACCGTCATCCGATTGATAAATGCAAACGAGAATTGGAGTGGAGTAGGTGTAATGAATGATGAGGAAGCGAAGGAAATTTTTCTAAGAAAATATTTTTCACTTGTATTGTTGGGTTCTGGAATTCAAGAAGAAAGTGAATCTGAATTGTGCACTTTTTTCAGAAATCAAAATTCCGATATCAGTATAGTACAACACTATGGAGGCGGGAGTGGTTTGCTTAAAAGTGAAATTTTGCTTGCCCTAGAAAACATTAAAATATTAAACCATTAGGAAAGTAAAGTGTATTAAGTGTTAATTCTTAATTTTTCTAAATCTCGTAATGGTTTAATTTTTTTTAAAACTATTATTTGTTCTTCTTTGCTTTGATCATCATTTCCAGTTGATCCCAAAGTTCTTCAGGAATTGCTTCTAGTAAATTGAACTGTCCAGCGCCTTTCAACCATTCACCACCATCAATTGTAATAACATCACCGTTGATGTATGCTGAAAAATCAGAAACTAAATAAGCCGCCAAATTGGCTAATTCCTGATGATCTCCCACACGTTTTAACGGTACTTTTTTAGCCATATCAAATTTCTCAGCTAAATCTCCTGGTAACAATCGGTCCCAAGCGCCTTTAGTTGGGAATGGTCCAGGTGCAATTGCATTCGAACGGATTCCGTATTTTGCCCATTCTACAGCAAGACTTCGTGTCATGGCTAAAACTCCAGCTTTTGCAGTAGCACTAGGTACCACGTAAGCAGAACCAGTCCAGGCGTAAGTCGTAACAATATTCAAAATGGTAGATGATTTTTGTTTGGTGTCAATCCAATGTTTTCCAAAAGCAAGCGTACAGTTTTTGGATCCTTTTAAAACGATATCAATTACAGTATCAAAAGCATTTGCAGATAATCTTTCAGTAGGAGAAATGAAATTTCCAGCAGCATTATTCAGCAAAACATCAACTTTACCAAAAGTTTTCAAAACTTCTTGTAGCATATTTTCCACTTCTTCATAATGACGAACATCACATTGAATTGGTAGGCATGTTCCACCTGTTTCAGTTTCCAGTTCTGCAGCAGTATTTTTAAGTTTTTCTATATCTCTGGAAGTAATGGCAACTTGCGCTCCTAATTCCAAGAAATATTTAGTCATTGCTTTTCCTAAACCGCTTCCTCCTCCGGTTACGACAATTACTTTGCCTTTTAGGGCATCGTCGCGTAACATTTTATCTGTATAGCTCATATTTTGATATTTTTTTTATTGTAAATATAATAAAATTAAATAGTATGCACGCATAATAAAAATAAATTTCAATACCGATTTTAGATGGCGCACAATCTTTTAGCGGCTTCTTCTAGCGTAGCATTGTCTTTGGCAAAGCAAAACCGAATTAATTTCAGGTCTTTTCCATCGGCATAAAAAGTAGAAATAGGAATAGCAGCCACGCCATGTTCCTTAATAAGTCGTTTGCAAAAATCAACATCATTCTCATTTGATATAGCTGCATATGACGCCACTTGAAAATAAGTTCCTTCGCACGGCATGAGTTCGAATCGGCTGCCTTTTAATAATTGTCTAAAATAATCCCGTTTTTCCTGATATAATTTACCAATTTCAGAAACAGAAACAATATCTAAATACTCACTAATGGCAACCTGACAAATACTATTGACACTGAAAACTAAAAACTGATGTACTTTTTTGATTTCTTTCGTCAAATATTCGGGCGCTACTAAATAGCCCACTTTCCATCCCGTAACATGGAATGATTTTCCGAAAGAGGAAACCATCACAGAACGATTTAATAGTTTCTCCCGTGTATGAGCTGAAATATGTTTCTCCTGGAAAGTAATGTATTCATAAACTTCATCAGAAAGAAGAACGATCTCAGGATATTTTTCCAATAGGTTTTCCAAGGCTTCAAAATCAGATTCCGATAAAATTTTCCCCGTTGGATTATGCGGATTGTTGATGATTATCATTTTGGTTTTTGAAGTACATGCCTTTTCGATAATTTCCCAATTTGGAGTATAATCATCATTCAGTGCTACCCGAACCGGATTTGCGTTGCACAATAATACGGGTGCTTCATAGCAATCATAACTTGGATCTAAGATAATCACGTCGTCATTATTTTTCACCAAAGCTGTTATGGTGGTAAAAATGGCTTGTGTAGCTCCGGCGGTAACTAGTAATTCCGTTTCCGGCAGAATGGTTCTTCCGTAGGAGTGTTTAACTAGTGTCGCTATTTTTGATAATAATGGTACATAGCCAGACATAGGCGTGTATTGATGTACATTTTCTTTGGCCAGTTTGGCAACAATATTCGTTAATCGTTCGTCAACAGGAAAGTTTGGAAAACCTTGAGAAAGATTGATGGCATTATATTCAGCTGCCAATTGCGACATAACCGTAAAAATACTCGTGCTAATATTGGGTAGTTTACTCATAATAAAGACATTATTTCTTTGTATAAAAATAGGTATTTTTATTAGAATTGTCTTGTATTATATGCGTTTTAAGATGATTTAGTATTGTAATATGGTATAAAATTAATTGAATACATTCAAACAAGTTCAAACTTTTTAAGTTTTTGATATTAACAAATTTACATCTTATGAATGATGAAAATTGTGGGGCGTTTGTGCAAATCGATGGTTTCTTTTTTCCAAGCCGCAATTTTTTTGGTTTTGATGTATTCTGTAGGTAAAGTAATGTCCGTAGCAATACACAAATGCGTTTCGGGATGCAAGGTTTGCATTAAATCCTCTAATAATTTATTGTTTCTATATGGAGTTTCAATAAAAATTTGAGATTGGTTTTTCTCAAATGAGATTCTTTCTAGAGTTTTAAAGCTTGCTTTTTTTTCGTCTTTTTCAATAGGCAAGTAGCCATGAAAAGTAAAACTTTGTCCATTCATTCCGGAGGCCATCATTGCTAAAAGAATAGATGAGGGTCCAACTAAAGGAATAACTTGAATGCCTTTTTCATGCGCTAGCTTAACGATTACAGCACCGGGATCAGCCACTCCTGGACAACCTGCTTCGCTCATCAACCCCATGTTTTCTCCAGCCAACAAGGGTTTAATAAAATCTAAATGTTCTTTGGTCTCGGTGTGCTTGTTTAAAATAAACAGTTTTAAATCTGCTTGTTTTTTTTCTGGATTAACAATTTTGATTGATTTCCGAGCTGTCTTGTCGTTCTCAACAATATAGGAATCAATGAGGTCGATACTTCTTTTTATAGTTTGCGGCAACACATCCATGGGATCACAATCGCCCATTGTTGTAGGTATTAAATACAGTTTTCCTAATATTGTTGATGCCATTGCTGAAGTATTGGTAAGTAAATTTTTCTATTTGTTTTCTAGGAAAATTTTATAGCTAAAATTTTAAGGATGTTTATTTATTAATTTTGTTGCAATTGCATCACAAACTTCATCTAGCATAGTATACACTATTTGAAATCCATTGGGTAAGCCAAAATAAGGGTCGGGAACATCTACTTTTTCGTTTGGAAATAATTCATCCAAAATTAGTTTGACTTTTTGTTTCTGTTCCATATTCTCAGCAAGTTCAATTACTGTAGTGTAATTTGAATTGTCCATTACATAAATATAATCAAAAGCATCAAAATCAGATTTATTGAATTGTCGTCCTTTTTGATCTGAAATATTGATATTATTTTTTTTTGCTACAGCAATGGATCGTTCATCTGGCTTATGGTCAATGTGCCAGGAACCAGTTCCGGCTGAATCAACTTTGAATTTATTTTTTGGGAGTTTAGAAGCTAAAATACCTTCTGCCAATGGAGAGCGGCAAATATTACCTAGACAAACCATTAAGATTTTCACAGACATGATGAGCTTACAACGTTAATTTTTTATTGATGTCCTCTACAAATTTTTTGAATTGTTTGTCGGTTGCAACTAAATTATCAACGGTTTTACAGGCATGCAATACTGTTGCGTGATCCCTGTCTCCAATTTGTGAACCAATATTTGCCAAAGATGCTTTGGTAAATTTCTTAGCAAAGAACATGGCCAATTGGCGGGCTTGTACAACGTGTCTTTTCCTTGTTTTTGATTGTAAGGTTTCTAGATCCAATTGAAAATAGTCTGAAACAATTTTTTGAATGTAATCGATTGAAATTTCTCTTTTTACATTTTTCACAAATTTTTCAACAACACTTTTGGCAAGCTCTAGCGTAACTTCCTTTTTGTTAAATGAAGATTGTGCAATCAACGAAATAATGGCACCTTCAAGTTCTCTTACATTTGATTTAATATTGCGAGCGACATATTCTATAATTTCCTCCGGAATTTCGACACCATCTCGATACAATATATTTTTAAGTATAGAAATTCTAGTATCGTAATCAGGTTGGTGTACTTCAGCAGACAAACCCCACTTGAAACGCGACAACAAGCGTTGCTCAATATCCTGCATGTCAACAGGTGCCTTATCAGAAGTCAAGATTACCTGTTTTCCGTTTTGATGCAAATAATTGAAAATGTGGAAAAACACATCTTGAGTTCCTGATTTACCAGAGAGAAATTGTACATCATCAATAATTAAAACATCAATTAATTGATAAAAATGAATGAAATCGTTTCGGTTGTTTTTCTTAACCGAGTCAATATATTGTTGTGTGAAAATTTCAGCAGAAATGTATAAAACAGTTTTCTCAGGATATTTGTCTTTTATCTCAACCCCAATTGCATGGGCAAGGTGGGTTTTTCCTAATCCTACCCCTCCAAAAATCAATAACGGATTAAACGAAGTTCCTCCTGGTTTGTTGGCCACCGCCATACCAGCGGAACGCGCTAATCTATTAGAATCTCCTTCTAGAAAATTATCAAAACTGTAATTCGCATTCAATTGGGATTCAATCTTCAAATTACGAATTCCTGGAATTACAAAAGGATTTTTGAGTTCTGGGTTTAAATTTTTGAATGGAGCATCCACCTCTTGAGGTTTCATAGGAACTCTGTTGGCACTTGGTAATTGTTCCGTAAACGGTTGTTTGTTACCATAAGTGTTTTCCATTCTAATTTTATAAAGTAACTTTGCGTTTTTTCCAAGTTCTTTGGTAAGTGCCACTTTTAATAATTTAACGTAATGTTCTTCTAGCCATTCGTAGAAAAATTTACTTGGAACTTGAATGTATAATGCGTTATCGGTAAGTTCAACTGATTTGATCGGTTCGAACCAAGTTTTGTAAGCTTGATCCTGAATGTTGTCTTTTATAAAAGACAAACAGTTTTCCCATACTGATTGTGCAGTTTTGTTCATTTCTTTTTTGAATTATTTATATTTTGGTAACTATTATCTTACGAAAAAAAGAGGTTATTTTATTGGTTTTCGGGGGTAACAAATATGTGAACAATTTTCTGTAAAAAAAAATTTAATGGAAGATAATTTCTAATATAATTATTGTAAGGAGAATATAAATTTTAAAATTTTAACATATAATTAATGAAAGATCATCAAATACAAGTGCGAGTACGATACTCAGAAACGGACCAAATGGGAGTTGTTTATCATGGAAATTACATTCCTTATTTTGAGATGGGAAGAGTGGAATGGCTTAGAAACAAAGGGGTTTCGTATAAAAGTATGGAAGAAAATGGCATTGCGCTTCCCATAGTTTCTATGAATATCAATTATAAAAAGTCAGCCCGTTATGATGACTTGCTTACGGTACGTACTGTATTTAAAAGTCAGAGTTCAGTGAAGATAGAATTTGATTGCGAGATATACAATGAATTGGACGAGTTATTAACAAATGCTCAATTTATTCTTGTTTTTGTGTCCTTAAAAACAGGTCGTCCTACTGCTCCACCAGATTATATTTTAGAACTCTTAAAAAAAATAGAATAAAGTAATGAAAAGACAATTTCAGATGTAAATTAGAGTTGTTTTATATCGATTTCAAACATTGATTTAAAAATGTCGAATATCATTTCGGCATTTTTTTTTCGTGTTTTTATTTCGATTTTACCTATCGGTAATCCTGAATCTTTCTTTATTTCCATTTCTTGGCCTACGATTTCTAACTTTTTTTCCTTAATAATGCGCATCACTTTATTCATATTTACATAGTCAAAAGTGATTGTAAAATGAACATCGATCGTTTTTTCGATAATTTCGCAGGTTTCAAGAACCATTTGTGCGGTTGTTTTATATGCAGCGATTAATCCTCCAACGCCTAATTTGACTCCCCCAAATATCCTAACAACAACAATTAATACATTGGTTACTGAAAAAGAAAGGATTTGTCCGTAAATAGGAATGCCAGCACTGTTACTTGGTTCTCCGTCATCATTTGCTCGATACGTCGTGCTTGTTGTACCTATTTGATATGCATAACAAAAATGCCCAGCATTAGGGTGAAGTTTTCGTAAGCTTTCAATGAATGGTTTTACTTCTTCTTCAGATTGAATTGGAAATGAGTAGCCAAAAAATTTACTATTTTTTTCTTTGAATAATACTTCATCGCTAGCCAAATCTATCGTGTTGTAGGTGTCTTTTATGTCCAAAAGGTAGTTTCTAAATTATTTTTTTATCAAATAGTTGTACCACATCTTCTTTGCCTACTTGTAAATTCCAAACTTGAAATCCCAATGCAAGGGCTGCATCTGTATTTTCTGTTTTATCATCAATGAATAAAGTACGTTTTGGTATTAACTCATGCTGCTTTATCAGGTAATTGAAAATGTTGGCTTCGGGTTTGCGCATGCCCAATTCAAAAGAAAAATAAACTCTTTCAAAACATTCATAAAATTCTCTATAAAAAGTGGTGCCCGCTACATGCTGAAATCGATTGATATGAATTGAATCAGTATTGCTAAGCAAGAACAAGCGGTATTTTTGCGAAAGCATTTGCAAAAATTCAAGTCGGTACAATGGGAAATCTAATAAAATGGTGTTCCAAGCACTTCGAATTTCTTTTATTGACACATCAGGCATTTTTTTCTGAAAGCCTTCTATGAATTGAAGTTCTGAAATTTTCCCTTTTTCAAAGGATAAATTGAGTTCCTCCAAATCCTCAGACCATGTTTTTAAACCTAGTTTCGCGAAGGCAACACGAGGCGCTTCTTTATCTAAGTTGATAAAAATATCGCCAAAATCAAAAATTATAGTATTAATCATAGTTTCTTGATACTAGTAGTTGATCGGTACCAATGGCTTGTTTTTTGAATTGACTTCTACCAAGTTTTGGTGCCTGAGTTCCTGTCTTTAATGTCATATTACCAACAAATATTCTAGCTTCATCCCAAAGATTCGCATCAATAAAAGTCTGTAACGTTTGTCTTCCGCCTTCTATAATAATCGTTTGAATCTGATGTTGATACAGGGATTTGATTATTTGAGTTACTATATTTTGTTCAAAATCAAGATACTCAAAGATACCATTTTCTTTTTCAATAGTTTGATTTGATCTAGAAAATAGGATTGTTTTAACCTTATTATCAAAGACATGACTGTCTTTTGGGATGCGGTTTTTTTGATCTAAAACGACTCTAATGGGGTTGCTACCAAACCAGTCGCGTGCGTTAAGTTTTGGATTGTCATCAATTACAGTCTGAGTTCCTACTAGAATGGCTTGTTCTTCAGTGCGCCATTTATGGACTAATTGTCTTGAATATTGATTGGTAATCCAGACCGGTTTTTTTTCTGATTTTTCTTTTGGCGCGATAAAACCATCCTGACTTTCGGCCCATTTTAAAATAATGTAGGGTCTTTTTTTGTCATGAAACGTAAAAAATCGTTTATTAAGCTCATTACATTCGTCTTCTAGCACGCCTACTGTAACATTTATTCCCCCTTCCAATAGTTTTTTAATTCCGTTTCCTGCCACTTTTACATTAGGATCAACAGTTCCAATAACTACATTTGGAATTTTATTTTTGATAATCAAATCACAACAAGGGGGTGTTTTTCCAAAATGACTGCACGGTTCTAGACTTACATAAATTGTAGCTTTTTTTAGCAATGATTTATCTTTTACAGAATTCACAGCGTTTACTTCGGCGTGTGGCTCTCCAGCTTTTTTATGCCAGCCTTCGCCAATGATTTTGTTTTCATAAACAATAACGCTTCCTACGAGCGGGTTTGGATAGGTAGTTCCCAAACCATTTTTGGCTAATTCAATGCAGCGACGGATGTATTTTTCATGTGTTTTCACCTAGCAAAAGTAGTTGTTTTTGAGATTAGCCCCAATTTCGACTTGAAAATTTAGAAATAGAAAGGTATTATTTTTTAAACTCTCTCAAATAACACCAAACAATTTCTACTTTTGTGTCTAAAATTACGTAGTATAGAAATGGAAAATTACAGTATTAGAAAAATTAAAAAAGAAGATAATCCGTCTGTTGCAGCATTGATAAGAGCTGTTTTTGATGAGTTAAACATCCCAAAAGTAGGGACGGCTTATGAAGATCCGTATTTGGATTTAATGTTTGAAGAATATAGTAAGCTTAAATCAGTTTATTTTGTAGTAGAAAAGGAAGGTGAAATTCTGGGTTGTGCGGGTATTGCACCACTTGAAAATGAAGCCGAAACAATCTGCGAACTTCAAAAAATGTATTTTTTACCAGAAACTAGAGGTCTTGGAATTGGGAGCCAAATGATGGCAACCTGTTTGCAAAGTGCAAAAGATTTTGGCTTTGAGAAATGCTATTTAGAAACTATGCCGTTTATGCTTGATGCTCAAAAATTATACAAAAAAGTAGGATTCGAATACATTTGTTCTCCTATGGGAAGCACAGGCCACACGAGTTGCCCTATTTGGATGCTGAAGAATTTATGATTTTGTTGAGTCTCGACTGCGCTCGACTTGACAAAACGATAATAAACCAAAATTCTTCCAAAATAAAACAATGAAAATAAAAGATTATAGAACTCAATTTATCGACGTGCTCACTCCAATTTATGATGCGGGTGAAGCAGAAAGTTTTTTTTATTTGATTTTGGAAGAAAAACAAAAACTCAAACGAATTGACTTGGCGTTGCAGCCTGATTTGCTTTTTTCTGAAGAAGAAATTGTCGTTTGGAATTCGATTCTTGAGGAACTAAAAAAGGAAATTCCCATTCAGTATTTATTGGGTTCAACGAGCTTTTATGGTTTGGATTTTGAAGTCAATCCAAATGTCTTGATTCCAAGACCTGAAACCGAAGAATTAGTAGAATGGATTATTAGAAATAATTCAAAGATTGAAAAATTCAAAGATTTAAAGATTCTTGACATAGGAACGGGAAGCGGTTGTATCGCTATTTCATTGGCAAAAAACCTTCCAAATGCCACAGTTTCTGCCATTGATGTTTCTGAAAAGGCTTTGGCAACAGCCAAGAAAAATGCACAAAATAATTCCGTAAACATATCTTTTATCAATCAAAACATTCTCCAAGCAGACGATTTAAAACAGCAATTTGATATTATTGTCTCGAATCCACCTTATGTTCGGAATTTAGAAAAAGAAGAAATCAAGAAAAACGTTTTAGACAATGAACCTCATTTGGCACTATTTGTAGAAGATGAAGACGCTCTTATTTTTTATAAAAAAATAGCGCAGTTAGCGCACAAAAACCTCACTACAAACGGAATGTTGTTTTTTGAAATAAATCAGTATTTAGGACCAGAAACAGTCGCTTTACTTGAGGAATTACAGTTTAAAGATATTGAATTGCGCAAAGACATGTACGGTAATGATCGGATGATTCGATGTTCGATTTAATACATTTGATTGCTATAAATTAGATATCAATTTTCATATTTTGATCAAAGTCTTATCCCTAAAATTCAAATCTATTCGTATCGCAAAGCTTCTATAGGATCTAGTACTGCAGCTTTGATTGCAGGGTACAGTCCGGAGGCAATAGCAACTATAAAACTGGTGATGAAGGCAGCCATGATTGCGCTCCAAGGAATTACAAAAGCGAAATCCATGGCAGTGGCGATTCCAAAACCAATTAGGATTCCAAAAATAATACCTACGAGTCCGCCCATTTGTCCAATCAATAAGGTCTCTATAAAAAACTGAATAGCAATTGTTGTTTTCTTAGCTCCTAAAGCTTTCCGAACGCCTATTTCGCGCGTACGTTCAGTTACCGATACGATCATAATATTCATCAAAGCAATAGATGATCCCAGAACAGTAATCACTCCTATTAACCACGAGGCTAATCCTAAATATTTTGTAATTCCTAGAATTCGGTTGATTAAATCATCGCTTCGTACCACACCAAAGTTGTTGTCTTTCACAGGGCTCAATTTACGAACCCTACGCATGGTACTTGTTGCATTTCCTAAAGCTTGCTCCAGCAATTCCTTTTTAGCTACCATTACACTTACCGTATAATTGATGTTAGGCGCTGTAAATAAAGAACGTGCGAGTTGAATAGGGATTAAAACGCGTAAATCTTGACTATTGCCAAACGTAGATCCTTTCTCCTTCAAGACACCAATGACTTTAAATTTTGCCCCGCGAATAGAGATTATTTTATCAATAGGATTTACATCTTTAAGCAACCCTTTTTCAAAATCAGAACCTACCACGCACACATAGGCATTGTTTGCGATATCAAATCCAGTAAAATTTCGCCCAGAACTTGTTTCTAAACCAGAGTTGGTCATGAAAAATTCGTCTACACCCACAATGGCATTTTCAGGATCTGTTTTAGTCGCTTCATATTTTATTTCGGCAGCTGATGTAGCGGTAAACGATAAGGATGTTTGGGTAAATGGATATCCATATTTATTTTTGAAAGCGACTGCTTCAGGATACGAAATGATAGGATTGATGATCAGTCGTTCATTTCCACCGCGATTCCTAGTCGTATTTTCATATTGTTTCAGGTTAAACGTATTGGCTCCCATCGATGCAAAATCAGAGGATATGGTGTTCTCCAGCGCCGAAACAACCGTAAGAATGCTCACCAAAGCGGTGATGCCAATAGCAATAATTAGCACAGTAAGAACGGTTCTCAACAATTGTGTTCGGATGGAACCGAGTGCAATTCGAATATTTTCTTTGAATAATTTTAACATCATAGCAGTTTGACACGAAATTACAATTTTTGTTACAAATTTTCTTTAGCTAAAAACTAATTTATTGTAATCCTCCTTATTTGAAGCTATTTCCCGCTTTTCGTTACAATCCATCAGCAAAAATAATCTGTTTTCAATTGCCGCAAAGGAGCTTCCTGCGGTCGCTCTTTCCAGCAATAAAACAGTATTATTTTTCGCTTTTGTATTTTCACTACAATCGGGGCTATGCGTTCTGTAATAAAATGACAAAATTTCTAAAGAGAATAATTTTAAAAATAAGATATTTGCAGGATTATTTAAGAATTTACAATTTAGATTTTAGAAAGCTAATATCAGAAACCATATAGCAACAATGGCATCAAAACCGAGTATTCCAAAAGGGACTAGAGATTTTTCACCAACCGAGGTGGCAAAACGAAACTATATTATCCAAATCATAAAAGGTAATTTCGAGAAATTTGGTTTTCAACCGATAGAAACACCTTCATTCGAAAACTCCGACACGCTGATGGGCAAGTATGGTGAAGAAGGCGATCGTTTGATTTTTAAAATATTAAATTCCGGAGACTATTTGGCGAAAGCCAACCCCACCCATTTAGAGAATAAAGACAGTACAAAACTAACAGCGAGTATTTCTGAAAAAGCATTGCGTTACGATTTAACCGTTCCTTTTGCACGTTATGTGGTACAACATCAAAACGATATCGAATTTCCATTCAAGCGGTACCAAATTCAACCGGTTTGGAGAGCAGATCGTCCGCAAAAAGGACGTTTCAGAGAGTTTTTTCAATGTGATGCAGATGTGGTGGGATCTAAATCTTTGTGGCAAGAAGTTGAACTGGTGCAATTGTACGACACTGTTTTTACTGCGCTTGGTGTAGAAGGCGTAACGGTCAAAATCAATAACAGAAAAATATTATCGGGAATTGCTGAGGTCATTGGCGCATCTGATAAATTAATTGATTTCACGGTAGCGCTTGACAAACTCGACAAAATAGGCGAGGACGGCGTGAAAAAAGAAATGATAGAAAAAGGTATTTCTGAAACGGCAATACAAAAGGTACAACCCTTGTTTAATTTTACAGGAACGATTTCTGAGAAATTAAATCAACTTTCGGTTTTGTTAGCAGAATCTATCGAGGGAATGAAAGGGGTAGAGGAGTTGCGATTTATATGTGACAATGTTGCAGAACTTGGATTATCAACCGCAATTTTAGATTTGGATGTAACCTTGGCTAGAGGATTAAATTATTATACTGGTGCTATTTTTGAGGTGGCTCCGCCTAAATCAGTTGCAATGGGATCCATTGGCGGTGGCGGTAGATATGATGATTTGACTGGAATTTTCGGATTAAAAAATATGAGTGGTGTGGGAATTTCTTTTGGTTTAGACCGCATTTATTTGGTTGTCGAAGAATTGAATTTGTTTCCTAATACTGTAACCGCTACTTCTAAAGCGTTGTTTATTAATTATGGCGATACCGAAGCATTTTATGCGATGAAAGCGATAAAAGAATTAAGAAATGTTGGGGTAAAAGTCGAATTGTATCCCGATGCTGCAAAAGTGGCAAAACAATTCCAGCATGCAGATAAAAGAGGTATTCCGTTTGCTATAGTGGTAGGAGAACAAGAGATTGCTGGCAACACATTTTCGCTCAAAAATTTAAAGAGTGGCGAACAAGTTTCACTAGATTTTGAGGGTCTCAAAAAAGCGTTGTTATAATTCTGTTTTAAAACCATTAAAAAAGCTTCGTCTACTAAACGAAGCTTTTTTAATATAAAACAATGGTGAATTAATAATATGAAGGAATTTCAATTTTAGAAATCAATTCTTTTAGCGTTGATTAATAAATCAAATTTATTGAAAGTATAGCCAGATAATCTTAAAATTATATTAAA